>DATDZX010000036.1:0-6239 GCA_036516715.1 Minisyncoccota bacterium
GAAAATACTGTCCTTCTCAATCTTCAGGATGCTAAGACTTTTATCCGCCATGAAGACGGTAGCTATTCATTGAAGAAATAGCTTCTCTTTTTTCCAGGTTGGAGTAGAATGCATATATAATGGATCTGATTCCTCTCGCTATCGACACCCTTTCCGTTCTTTTGGGATTCTTTTTATCTTTTTGGTGGGTATGGCTACCGATAATTCTATTCCTAGGGGCCAAGAATGTTTATTTAGAATACATCAAGGCTCAATACCTGGCGGAAATGAAATGGGTTCTTTTAGAGATCCGGGTTCCCCGGGATGTCCATAAAAGTCCGAAGGCGATGGAACAAGTCTTTGCCGCTCTCCATTCTATCCCGTTTAAGTTAAAGTGGAAGGATAAGTGGATCCAGGGCAAGACGCCAGACTGGCTCTCATTTGAGATCCTTTCTAGAAGCGGTGAAATCCGCTTCTATATCCATACCACCGAAGGCAATCGGAATTTAGTCGAAGCCCAGATTTATGGTCACTTCCCGGAAGCAGAGATTGTCCAGGTCCCCGACTACTTCTCTGAATTACCCGGTGCTGTGCCGAACGATGAATATGATTTAGCCGGTGGGGAATTGGTTTTGACCAAAGAAGACGCCTATCCCTTAAAAACATATTTCGATTTTGAAGAACAAGGCGGCGGCAAAGAAGATGTTAAAAGAATCGATCCTTTGGCTTCTTTAGCCGAAGCCTTAAGTGCTTTAGGACCGGGAGAATATTTGGCCTTTCACACTATCTTCCGGCCGACGGGGGATGATTGGATCAAGAAAGGCCAAGCGGTGATAGATAAGCTGATGGGCAAGCCCGAGAAGCCTAAGCCTCAAGGCCTGGCTGTCAAAGTCTTAGCCTTTATCTTCAAAGGCATTGAATCAGGATTGAAATCTCTAGCCACCGGGGAAGAAAAAAAGGAAGATAAAAAAGACGAGAAGAGATTTTCCGAATTGAACCCTGGTGCCCAAGAGGCTATTAAATTCATTGAGCGGAGTTTCGTCAAGCTAGCCTTTGAGACAAGTATCCGCTTTATATATGTCGCGCCTAAGGACAGATTTAATAAAGGCCGGACGGCAGCGGTGACGGCGGCATACAGGCAATTCTCGACGCAAACTCTAAATGGCTTTAAAATCGAAGGAGGGCCAGGCGGTAAAGGCCTCTTTAAAAAGAAGAAGGAATTAAAAAGTAAACTTGAGTTTTACAGCAAGGCTAGGTCACGGGGGTTCTTCGATAAGCCTTATGTTTTAACCACCGAAGAGCTTGCCACCGTCTATCATTTCCCGGATATTGGAGTGAAGACCCCCTCGTTGCCAAGAGTCGAGGCCAAAAAAGGAGAGCCGCCGGCGGGCCTACCCGTTGTCTAAATATATATGGACCAAGAAAACAATCACATTGTCGTGCTAGGGGAAAGCAACTTCCGGAATGGGAAGCAGCGTTTTGGCATTAAGTTAGATGACCGAAGAAGGCATATGTATGTCGTCGGATCAACCGGTATGGGCAAATCCGAATTCCTGAAGAACATGGCCATCCAGGATATTGAGGAGGGCCGAGGTATCGCTTTCGTCGATCCCCACGGCGATCCATCTAGCGATCTCCTTGATCATGTCCCAGCCCATCGGATTAAGGATGTCATATATTTTGACCCAGGCGACCTTCTCTATCCTTTAGCTTTTAATGTTATGGAAGAGGTGCCTTTTGAGTACCGCCACTTGGTGGCCTCCGGCTTGCTGGGTGTGTTTAAAAAAATCTGGGTGGATGCCTGGTCCGGGAGGATGGAATATATTCTAAACAACACCATCTTAGCTTTGCTGGAGCATAAAGAGTCGACCTTGTTGGGCATTAACCGGATGATGGCGGATAAAGAGTACAGGAAGCAGGTAGTGGCGGAATTGAAAGATCCGATCGTCAAGGCTTTCTGGACAGATGAGTTCGCCAAGTATGCTGATAAATTTGCGACTGAAGCCACGGCGGCCATTCAGAATAAGATAGGTCAATTCATCTCGAATAACCTGATCAGGAATATTATAGGGCAACCTAAGTCGAAGATCGATATTCGAAAGATCATGGATGAAGGCAAGATTCTGATCGTGAACGTCTCAAGAGGAAGAATTGGGGAAGATGCCTCTAGGCTTTTAGGTGCTCTCTTGGTCACTAAAATCCAATTAGCCGCCATGTCCCGTGTCGATATTCCAGAGCATGACCGGAGGGACTTCTTCCTCTATGTGGATGAATTCCAGCATTTTGCCACCGAGTCCTTCGCCAATATCTTATCCGAGGCTAGAAAATTCCACCTTTGCCTGATCATGGCCCACCAATACATCAAGCAGATGGAGGAGCCGGTCAGAGACGCAGTCTTTGGCAACGTCGGCACGATTGCCACCTTTAGGGTTGGGGCAGAGGATGCTGAATTTCTTGAAAAATGGTTTACCCCTGAATTTGCTATGAGTGATATCGTAAATTTAGGCAAATACAACATCTACCTTAAATTAATGATTGATGGCATATCTTCTAAAGGATTCTCTGCGGCCACTTTGGCTCCTTTACCAAAGATAGAGGAGAGCCACCGGGACGAGATTATCTCTTATTCAAGAGAGCACTATGCCACTTCTAGAGAAGTGGTAGAAAAGAATATTGCCGACTGGATGGGGCCAATCGTGGCTAACCCTGAATTAAAGCCAAGATACCAAGAAGAGCCAAGACCAAAGAGGAGAGACGAAGGACCTCGCCCTTATCGCCCCGCCCCGCCAAGGCCACCGGCTCCAGCCAAAGCACCTTCAGCCACTCTTGATGTCCTATCCGGCGGCCGAGCTGTTGATTTTAAAGGCCGGAAGATTCTTCAGGAAGAGCCTAATAAAAAAAAGAAAGCCGTGGGCTCTGATGAACTGAAAAAAATTATTCAGGCGGCGTTGAATAAAAAGTAAAAAGTGGTATAATATTCTCTGACTTTAGTATATATCCGCCCGTAGCTCAATTGGTAGAGCAATTCGCTTTTAACGAAATGGTTTCTGGTTCGAGTCCAGACGGGCGGACAGTGGACAAAATCGCTCTAAGTAAGAGCGATTTTGTGTTAAAATATGACTAATGACGAAAGCAGAATTTAAACAAAAATGCATAGAATTAAGACTGCAAAACCATACGCTTGGTGAGATTATTCAAATTCTTAAAAGGCCAAAAACAACCATTTATTATCACATACATAAAATACCCGAATCCGACATTTTAAAAAGAAAGAAAATAGATATAAGTATTCGGACTATTGAAGAAGTGCGAAAGAGTGGCCGCTCTCCCCAAAAAGGAAAAAGCTTTTTGGGTAAGAAATTTAAGAATTTCAGAAAATGGACTCCCTCGCTTATAAACCTGGTTGGCCATTGTCTTTTTGATGGCCAGATAAATCAAGCGAGCGTTTATTATCATAATCGGTCACAAGTTCTCATTGATAACTTCAAAAGCAAGATGAAGACAATTTATGATTATGAGCCCATTCTCCGCTTAAAAGAAGACGATGTAATGACTATTGCGTATCATAATGCGGGTTTGGCTGTTCTTCTTAAGGAGAAATCAGAGGACTTAAAGGAGCAAATACGTGAATTGGATAAGAAGTGTCAATTACAATTTCTAAAGGCTTTTTTCGATGATGAAGGTTGTGTCACCATAAGAAAAAGAGCCCATAGAAAAGTTAGAGGATATCAATATGACGACGATGTCCTATATTTAATACAAAAACTGCTTTTAAATTTTGAAATTAAATCTAAAGTATTTACTAAATTTCATGAAATTGTCATCACCCAAAGGAAAAATATTGTAAAGTTTGCCAAGGAAATCAATTTCACTTCCGGACTACGAATTAATGGCAAAAGATCTAACAGCATTTGGAAGCAAGATTTAGAAAAAAGAGAAATCCTACAAAGAGCCATTGATTCGTATCGCCCTAACTATTCAGAGCTATATTCTAAATATCTTTAACGAAAAACGCTGGGGATTACCCAGCGCCTAGAATTGTCGATCGTAAAGCTTTGATTTTATCTCTTCTCTCCTCTTCTTCCGCTTGATCTAATCTTGCAAATCTTTGTCTTCGATCTTCTTCAGCTTCCCGTTCCCTCCTTCTATACTCCCTCAGGGTATGTTCATAGCCGTAGTACCGAGCCACTCCCAGGGAAGTAGCTTGATGAGGAAGAACAATGGCTATCTTCTCGTCTCTTAAGAGCCAAAAAATTCCATCCTCTTCTATGTAGGGAATATTCGGGGGTTCAAAGCAAAACCTTTCCAAGTAAATATCATCTTCCCAAGAGTTCTCACAGTAGTCTGGTATTTTTAGATCAATCCAGGATATATAGTAGAAATAGTAGCCGTCTTGAATTTGAGAACAATATCTAAACTGAGATACTTTATGACCATGGATGAAATCATGCCAAGTTTCCGCTTGCCTAATAAATGGTCGGATAGCTTCTGGGACAGATTCATCATCTAGTCTTTTTCCGATTACAAGAGATTGAGTCTCTCTTTTTTCAGGGGGTTCACGGAAGCAGTCTTTAGCCAAACACGATTCAATGAAATTGATGATGTCGTCTACTACCTCGGGATATCTCTGAAGGTGAACCTTGAGACCTTCACTATTTATCCTACAAACAAGTCGGATGATGATTTTTTGGGTTATCCAGAAAAACCTCAATTCGGTCTCTCCTGGTCTCTCTTTAGAGGCATAAAAAATGTCTACCCTCTGAAGTAAGCTAAGAGGAGGAATTTCTTCTGAATTGATCACATTCACAATGGGATCTCACCATTTGCGCCATTATGACCACTTCGATCTCTAAAGGAATACCTATTATACGCGTATGGTGTTAGGGTCATAGTTTTTCAGGTGCTGAGTTATTGATATCTTTATCCTCTAATTTAGTCAAATTTAGAGCCCTTTTTAAGCCTTGATTTTTTATTAGATATGTGATATAATATAGACAAGTTTCAAAAGACCTTTTAAATGGAGGCTGATTGTGAAGGGAATGATCGTTTATTCGTTTGCCTGGCGTCGTAACGGACACAGCCCCTGTAATGTCCGTCTGGCACTGGCAGCCAAACGGATCCTCGAATCATCAGCCGAGCCTATTCTCATCATGGCCCAGCGGAGCATCGCTGATGTCCTGAGGGAGATGGGGGTAGAATGCCACGTGGTTAAAAAGCGGCCTGGTTACGAGGGTTCAGAGGAGGTTACTCGTCAGGCTACTCCGCTCTTTCGAGAGAGCAAGATCACGAAAGTAATTCCAGTGGCGCAACCCTTCCTGCAGCTGACTAAGTGCATCACCCTCATCCGGGGGGAGGGGTTCAGAACGGAGTCGTTCTGGAGTCTCGCCAAAATGGTAGGCTGGATCGGGTTCGATCATCTCTCTGTTCAACCAGCGACTCGCGGGCCGTTAGTGTGCCTTGCCTACACAGTTTGGCAGATTCTGACTGAATACCGACCGCCGGAAGAACAGTCAGAACCTTGACCTCGTATCTGCCTCGCCAGTAGAAAGCCTCGTGCTTCTCACTAGTGCGAGGCTTTCTCTTTTAATGATTATATCGTGCTATCTCCGGCTCTTGATTTTTTATTACATATGTGATATAATACCAATGTTCTTATACAAAACAATGACTCTAACCCTAGACGCTTTGCGCCGGAAAAAGGAACCGCCGACAGTCAGTGACTGGCGGAATCTCCTGGAAGGCAATGTCGCCCCGCGAGTAAAGCGCTGGTGGGGCTTGTTGGGAAAAGATCGAAAGTCAACTCCGCCGTCAGGCGGGCAAACGCCCGCTGATGCAGCGGGGAGGAGAGACACAATGGAGCGATACATCGTCGCCTTCGCATATTGCCCCGCGCAGCGGAGCGGGTGGAGGGCGACCGTCGAAAGATGGTTTCGAGGGGTGAAGGCAATCGCAGAGGCGAAAGTTGACCGGGAGTACGTCGCTCGGCAACTCCAGCAATACATCCAGTCGGCCATGGCCGACGACGGTCTTAACGACGTCGTTGCTTCAGAAGCAATTCGGGAAGAGTGTCTTCACCTGAACCCCGATCCGGACTTCTGGGGAGTCGGCCGCGAGATGATGGACTTTCCGATCGAGGTCGCAGTGGAGAGTCTCCACGACTATCTCGTCGCCGAGGGGGTGACGGACGATAGCCACGAAATCAGACTCGCCGTTTGTTGCCCGCCACAGGATGTGAAGGCAATCGGCAAGGCTCTGGGAAG
>DATDZX010000037.1:0-9309 GCA_036516715.1 Minisyncoccota bacterium
TGGATAAATTACCCAGAGATGTTAATACAATCAACAAAGCTTTAAAAAAGTATTTAATATATTACAATCAAGAAAGATTACATATGGGAATCAACTTGCTAACACCCCTTCAGATGATTCCAAGCTATTGAGAATTTTTCGCCTCACACCAAACAAGTAATTACGGCTGATCCGCAACTCATAAAATCACTACTTGTTATGGTGTGGGGGCAAATAAAAATCGGTCATTTAGACCGATATCTCCATTTCTGGATAGCTTTTTGGAGCGACGCACTGATGAACCGGCTTATCGGTTCTGATCATGACAAACCGTTGATTCCTGATTTTCCCGGTCTTTGGATATCTTGTATCAAATCTTGCCTGAACAACTATCGGATAAATCATTTTAGCCAAGAGACTTCTCATTTCATTATTGAAAGAGCCCAGTTTCCCGCAATAGAATTCTCCTTGTGTAACAGGATCGATCTGAAGAAGAACTAGCTCTTTAACCGATTTATTACCTGGCCTTGGTATCCAACTCCTGACAATAAAATCATCTTCCAGGATAGGCTTCCACTTATAGCAGCCCCGAGGCCTTTTCGGCGCTTTGCCGTCAGTTCTAAAAGTCAGTTGATAATCCTTATCATAAAGAACTAATCCTTCCCAACCTTTCTCAATAACGATCTGTTTTGCTTCATCAAAGCTAGTATTAAGGACTGGAACAGGAAAAACATACCCAAGCTTTCTTCGAGACT
This sequence comes from Minisyncoccota bacterium, assembly GCA_036516715.1. GTDB lineage: Bacteria > Patescibacteriota > Minisyncoccia > 2-02-FULL-40-12 > GWA2-44-9 > DATDZX01. Next base: position 735 of record DATDZX010000037.1, read on the forward strand.
CATTAAAGGCTCTCAACTTTTCACTTATACTGATCCCATAACTATTCAGCGGGGAGTTCTTAAAGCCTGAGGCATCCCCTAGCGGAACAATAGCGAAGACCATAAATCTGATCCTCCCGTACTCTTTCTGTAAATCTTGAGCCTTGGCTAAATTGGAATGAAAAATACTGATGACTTTTGTTAAGTCATCGGAGTCTCTCATGTCGACAATGGCCTCACCGACAACTAGAGTATTCGAGGGAAAAGACAAAGACCTCAATTCGTCTTTGATATGATCCAATCTTGAATCTATTTCATTGATACCATCAGTATAAAGACGAATCTCTCCATTGGGTCCGACCAGGGCGAGTAGCTTCCAGCCATCCCTCTTTCTGGTAATAACCAGTCTGCCCTGCCTCTCAAGATCGTATATAATCTTTTCATCGTAATTCTCTTGCGAAATCGGCTTAGCCAGAACAAAACCCTCATGCAGTCTTCCCGAATTCAGGTTCAACCTCTTCTCCTCTGTGTCTCTACTAAATTTTTAAGAACTTGTGTGATTTTATCATAAATTGACGAAAAGTCAATTTATGTGATATAATGTGGCCAATCTTGAACTAGGATCGAGCTCAGCTCGATGGAGGGTACCTTGAAAACCGAGAAGGCGAGATACATAGACCTCTGCGATGTTGCCATCATCGGCCTGGGAGCTACCGGCACAGCGGCAGCAAAAGTCCTAAGCGGATATAGCAATGTCCGGGACATTATCGGCATCGAAAAATATTCCCGAGTGGCTACTGTCAATTCTCATCCCCTGAATAATGCCCAAACTTCCCACGAAGGAGACACGGAAACAAATTACCCCGTTGAGCATGCATTAGAAGTTAGATCTGCGGCAATGTACTTACGCCATTTCATTGATAGCAGAAATGACCCCACCCTATCTAAAAAGAGGCTCCGGATGGTTATCGGAGTAACCAAGAAAGAAGTAGCAACTCTAGAAAAAAGATTTGCCGAGATCTCTCGACACTATCCCCACCTCAAGCTTATGTATTATGACGATGTAGCCAAAATTGAGCCTAACGTCACGAAGGGTCGCGATCCCAAAAAGCCGTTCTGTGCTCTCGTCAGTACCGAGGGTTATATTGTAAATTATCAACGCCTTGCCGAGCACCTGCTGGAAGACGCGAGAGATAATAATCCCAAGCTCAGATGCAGGTTCAATACCCAAGTATTCGATATCGTCGAAGAAAACGGCGGATACGTTCTTATGGCCGATCGTGGCGAGATTTTTGCAAAAACAGTTGAGATTGCCGCCGGCCCGTATAGTCTCTATTTCGCCCATAGACTGGGATACGGATTAAAGTTCAGCATATTACAGGTAGCCGGAAGCTTTTACTCGGCCGGTAAGTGGCTCAATAATAAAGTATACAGAACACAGGTTGAAGGACGACCCTTTGCTGAAATCCACGGTGATCCCGATATCCTGAATATGGATGACACCCGTTTCGGACCGACCACCAAGCCGATCTTCTATATGGAACGCTATCACCCAGAAACATTCCACCATTATATGGCCATGAAGCTGGTAACGACATTGCGAGGTATCGCAACTATCATCTGGATACTTTGGAAACGAAAATTAATCTGGTATGTTTTTAAAAACTTTCTTTTTGATCTGCCCATCATCGGACCGGCATTGTTTCTTCTTGAGGCCCGTAAGGTTATCCCGACTTTACGCTATCGCGACTTAAAACTTCGAAAGGGTGCCGGTGGAGTCCGTCCCCAGATAGTAAACCTGGAAACAATGGACTTGGAGATGGGCGATTCTTCAATCGTCGGCAAGAATATAATCTTCAACACCACTCCATCACCCGGCGCTTCAGTATGCCTAGGCAACGCTCATCGAGACGCCAAGAGAATCGTTGAGTTCCTTGGCCCAGAATATTACTTCGACGAGGAAAAATTCCAAAGAGAACTTGGTGAATTACCCAAGACCAATCTTACAACCGCCTTATAGGCGGTTTTTGATTTTGAGTTATCCACTATTGACTCGGCCGGAGGCTTGGTGATATAGTGTAATTAATACACTAAGTATCGGGTTACCACAAATATATGGCCCACTTCTTCGATATAAACACCATCTTCTTCACGATTCTGGATTATCCTATGAGTTACCTAGAATTTTTCGGAACCATATTCACGATATGGTGCGTCTGGCTGACGGTTAAGGCAAAAGTCTTGAGCTGGCCAATCGGAATTATAGGAACGGTACTTTATATATTTCTCTTCTATCAGATACAACTCTATTCCGACCTTTTTGAACAAGTATACTTCCTTATAACAAGCTTCCTGGGCTGGTGGATATGGCTTCATCCAAAGACATCCAAGGAAGAAGATAAGAACAAAGAGCTTAAGATAAGTCGCAATACTTTAAGAGAAAATCTAGTCTGGAGCGCTGCCATTGCAGCAGGCACGGCGCTATTCATGTACATGACCGTCAATCTAAATATCTGGTTTCCTAAGTATTTTCCAGAACCGGCTTCATTCCCCTTCCTGGATGCCTTCACCACCGCAATGAGTTTCTCGGCTCAATGGCTTTTAGCCAAGAAAAGAATAGAAAGCTGGATATTATGGATTGCGGTAGATTGCATTGCCGTCTGGCTTTATTACGCCAAGGGAATAAAGTTCGTTTCATTTGAATACGGATTATTCCTAATACTTGCAACAAAAGGCCTTGTTGAATGGCTTAAGAAATACAAATATGAGGAACGAATATAAAAGAGGCGTAGTGGTTGGTAAATTCTACCCTCCACACAATGGCCACCACCATCTAATAAACACCGGCATAAAAAACTGTGACGAACTGACCGTCATTGTTTGTGCCCGGAAAGATCAGTCAATACCCGGGGAGCTCAGAATGAAATGGATAAAAGAAATCCACCCGAAAGCCAAAGTCATTTTAGCCGACGACTATATTCCCGAGGATCAAAGCCCCGAAGATTATTCAAAAGCTTGGGCCGATTACACGATAAAACTGCTCGGTTTTGTTCCTGATGTTGCTTTTACTTCAGAGGAATACGGAGAGCGATGGAGCAAATATATGGGCTGTAAGCATTTCCTTGTAGATATAAAAAGAGAGACAATCCCCTGCTCCGGAACAATGATAAGGGCCAACCCCATGAAATATCTCGATTATTTAGAACCATGCGTAAGAGAATACTTTGTCGAAAAATATGCATCATAGGAGCTGAATCTACCGGAACAACCACTCTGGCGAAAGCCTTGGCCGAACATTATATGACTAACTGGGTTCCGGAATATGGTCGTGGGTATTATGAAGCCAAAATGTACAGACATGACGCTAATGAGTGGGTTACTGAAGAATTCATCAGGATAGCAAAAGAACAGAAAAAAATGGAAAATTTACTGGCTAAAACAGCAAACAAAGTCTTGATCTGCGACACAGATCCCTTCGCCACATCAATATGGCATGAAAGGTACATGGGTTTTAGATCACCGGAGGTAGAGAAAATATCTGAAAATATAAAATATGATCTCTACCTTCTGACTAATACTGACATACCCTTTGTTCAGGACGGAACTAGAGATGGAGAGCATATCCGCCAATGGATGCATGAAACTTTTATAAAAAGACTGTCTGAAACAAATAAAAAATTTGCAATTCTTTCCGAATCGCATGAAAGTCGATTATCGAAGGCCCTAGCCCTGATAAACCCTATTATATATGGCTGAAGACAAGGCTAGACCTTGCCAGCAGCTTGGTGTAATATGATTTCACCTATTTGAACTTTGACAAAAAGCCTATCCTACGCACAAGGCTACGGAGGGCAAAGGAGCAAAAAACAATGGCAATAGGCCGCGATAGAATCCGAGGTATGTTTCTAGGCGGAGCCATCGGCGACGCCCTGTTCATGCCGGTTGAAACTTTATCGGCAGAAGAAATAGCCGTAAGATTCGGCCGAGTTACTGAATACCTCAGGCCCGATGGACATAAATGGTTTGACGGTCGTGATGCCGGCACCTGGACCGATGATACCCAACTGACCCTAGCCGTTGCCGAATCAATGATATCTTCGGGAGTCATCAAAGGACGGCTGGATATGAACGATATGGCATCCAAGCATGTCGCCAGTTATCAGAATGAGGGCAATCTGGGCTTCGGATCGACCACCAAAATAGCGATTGAAAAACTGGCTCAAGGAATTCATTGGTCAAATTCGGGCAGGAGCGATAATCCAAAGCATGGTACCGGAAATGGAGTGGCTATGAAGGTTGCTCCCTTAGGAGCTTTCAGGGCTTCGCCTAGATGGTCAGAATTACTTGTAGAACAAAGATCCGGATTTATTGATGATATAGCCCAGTTGACGGTAATGACTCATTACAAAAGACTCGCCGTTGAATCGGCTCTCGCCCAAGTATTTGCAGTTAGATTTTGTTTACAGCAAGAATCTGCAAAAACTTTTTCCGCAGATGAATTTCTGGAAGAGACTATGAAAATGGCTAATATGGTCAACCTGGAGAGCCCGAAACCTCTGGGGGATAAGATAGCTTTGCGACTGAAAATAATTAAGACAGTCGGACCAAAATTCCTGACCCGGGGAGATATAATCCATCAATTCGGAGCAGGAACAAGCTACGTATTCGATTCCCTTCCATTCAGCTATGCATTTTTTCTTAAGGATCCCGACTCAATCGAGACTCTTTACAACGTCGGAAATGCCGGTGGGGATACGGATACAAATGCTTCGATAGTAGGAAGCCTACTGGGAGCATTAAACGGACAATCAATCTTTCCGCAGCATCTAATCGACGGCCTGTGGCAAAGAGACCGGATAATTGATATGGCAGACAAGTTCTACAATAAATTCTTCACAGGGAGGAACCAGAAATGAAGATAGTCTACAGCCTTGAAGAACCACCACAGTCATTTACTAAGTCAATATTCCTGGCCGGACCGACTACCCGCTCGTCTGAAACTAAATCTTGGCGACCAGATGCACTTAAGTTCCTGGTCGACAAAGGCTATGATGGCGTTGTATTTGTCCCTGAGAACAGAGACAAAACTTATACTGATTTCGGAGACGCTTCCCCTTACTCTACCTGGGAACACCAGGTGCTAGATATATCTGACCTGATCCTATTTTGGGTACCCCGAAATCTTGAGACCTTGCCCGGATTTACTACCAATGTGGAATTCGGCTTGTACGCAAACTCCGGAAAAGCATTATTCGGACCGCCAAGCGGTGTAAAAAATCGCTACCTGAATTTCGTAGCTGATAAATTTAATGTCCCCAAGTTTGAAAATCTTGAGAACATGATCGATGAGACTCTTGAAATATTAGGCCCGGGCGCGCTAAGAGTCGGCGGAGAAAGAGAAGTCCCTCTCTTCTTGTGGAATACCGGAACATTTCAGCTATGGCTTCAATCGCAAAAAAAAGTCGGGAATAGACTCGATGGCGCCAAGATTTATTGGACATTTAAAGTGGGCCCGAATAAAGATAAGGTTTTTTACTGGGCGATCCATTCGAATGTCTATATAGCATCCGAGAACCGGAACAAGACCAACGAGGGGGTCATTTCACGATTCGATATCTCCTCGGTCGTTTTATACAAGCGCCATCAGAATCTGCTTGATTCCGAAGTAGTCCTGGTACGTGAATTCAGATGTCCGGCCAGAACTGATGATGGTTTCATCTGGGAACTGCCCGGAGGCTCTTCGCCGACTAGTGCCGATCCGCTTGAAACAATCACGGACGAGACGTATGAAGAGGTCGGGCTAGTTATAGAGAAATCGAGATTCAAATCGGAAGCTTCGAGACAAATGGCCGGAACAATGTCATCTCACCACGGGATTCTCTATTCAGCTGAACTGACAGAAGCTGAACTTGAACGGCTAAAGAGTCAAAAAGGAATCCCTCATGGATCTGATTATCCAGATAACCCAACCGGTGAACGAGCTTATACAGAGGTGCTTACCCTAAGAGAAGTAATCAAGAATAATTTGACTGATTGGTCGAATTTAGGTATGATCCTATCGGTTGTTCGTTGAGAAAAGACGGAGAAGACACCATGAATAAGAGGGCTCTTCTGATAACGGATGTAACCAGGTGCTTTGGTCCAGGCGGTGAATTGCCGGTTCCATCAAGCGAAGAAGCGGCTGCTACTACGGTAAGTAACATAAATAAACTGTTCAAGAGTGCAGACATTTTCTCTGGAGATTTTGGAGAATGGTCACTAATAATTATATCCCGAGACTGGCATGATCCTAATAGCCCCCACTTTAATAAGTGGCCAAGGCATGGGGTTGAATTCACTGAGGGATCTGAATTCTATCCCGATCTGAAAATTAGAGCAGATTACGTACCAGTTGCTATTGTATCAAAAGGTCTTGGTGAAGTTGATGGTTATTCGCCCTTTGACCCCTCACCTGATGTCAACATCATCTTAATTATGCCGAATGGGAATGCTTACCCATGGAAGGGTGACCTTGATTCACTTTGTAAACATTTCCGTGTCGGATCCATTACCAATACTGGCTGGGCTAAAAATTATTGTGTCGAAGCCGGATGCCTAGCGGCCCGAGAAAAGGGCTATGAAGTAAATCTAGTAACCGATGCCACAGATGGCATCAATGTCCCAACAGACCCCGATAATCATATGGATAACTCGGATAAGAGAATGCAACTTGCTGGAGTGATCTTTACCACTACCGACGAAGTCCTGCGAAAATTTAAGTCGAGCTAAGCTCGACTTTTTTAATATCCCAAAAACCTGAACTAACATCTTCCAACATTCTGCAGAATGTTGGAATGTTAGTTGACTTGATGTGCCGCGCGTGCGTTGACGGAAAAGCTGAAATAGTCTAAAATATAGCCAAAGTTCGTTGATAATTGCGGGGGAAAAGACCTATGCTATATCGCGGCCACAGTAGCGATCAGCCGATCGTTCAGTCTTTTCTGGACACTGATTTCTATAAATTCACGATGGGAGATTTTATATTTAGCAATCCGAGATATGCCGACGCCATAGTCACCTTCCGCCTAAAATGCCGAACTCCTGGCATAAAACTTGGGAAAGTTATTCCTATCGGACATCTTCGAGAAGAGCTGGATCATGTCTGTAAACTAAGCCCAACGAACTCGGAATGGTTCTACCTACGAGGCATGAACGTATATAGCGATAATATGTTCTCGAAGGAGTATATGAATTTTTTTAGAACAATTAGGCTACCCGGATACAATCTTGAGATAACTCCAGAAGGAGATATCGATCTTGAATTTACCGGCCCATGGAAATTGGTCACTTACTGGGAGCTATTCGGGCTATCTATCGTGGATGAGTTATATCATCGATATCTAGTTCGCAAGCATCTTGATTTGGAAGCGGAAAGAAATCGATACTTTATGACCGGACTTTCTAGACTCCTGGCCAAGATAGAGAAAATCCGTGAATATCCGGATCTGACACTTATCGACTTTGGTACCCGTAGACGAGCCTCAAGGGACTGGCAAAACGAAGTAGTCGGAATAATGTCAGAACAGCTGCCCAACCAATTCAAAGGCACATCTAATGTAAAGCTGGCAATGGATCACAATCTAGAACCTAAAGGAACTTCGGGCCATGAATTAGAGATGACAGCAGTCGGTATTGCAGACATCGAATCAGGTGGCGATCCTTATTTAATGCGCCTCGCCCATGGCGTCGTATTTGAAAAATGGTGGGAGAAATATGGAGAAGGCCTCTCCATAGCGCTTCCCGACACCTTTGGCACCAGCTTCACATTCTCATCAGCTCGCCAGAGCTTAGCCAGAGACTGGAAGGGTACACGCCAAGATTCTGGAGATCCACTAAGATACAAAGAGAAGGCGCTCCAATGGTACAGAGGTTACAGCGTTGATCCTAGAACTAAAATGATTGTTTTCAGTGATGGACTTAATGTCGATTCAATGATCAGAATTCACTGTGATTGTCGGGGAGAGATAATTGATACCTACGGTCTGGGCACAAACTTGACCAATGACTTCGAACCGATGCCTGAAATCCGACTCATTCCCCTATCTCTTGTTATAAAGCCGTCGAGGGTTCGCGTCGGCGACAGGAGCGTCGGCCTGGTCAAACTAAGCGACAATATTGCCAAAGCGATGGGAACTCCGGAAGATATCGCAAAATACAGAAAGATATTTAACTACAACGAGAATTTCTTCGAACCTTGCACATATTAGAGAGCATTCCGCTCTCTTTTTTTTATTCTCCCTCGCGGCAACTTGAAATTATTTTTCACCAAAAATCCCTTAACTTCTCGACCTACTTTATTCCTTCCGACAAATAGTTAAATTAACCTCAATTTAACTATTATGTTACCGTCGAAAAAAGACGGTCTGCGAAATTAAGGAATTTTTAGGAACAAAATTTATAGTTAGCGGGCGAGGTTACTTTCGAAAAATTCTCAATAGCTTGGAATCATCTGAAGGGGTGTTAGCAAGTTGATTCCCATATGTAATCTTTCTTGATTGTAATATATTAAATACTTTTTTAAAGCTTTGTTGATTGTATTAACATCTCTGGGTAATTT
>DATDZX010000038.1:0-7942 GCA_036516715.1 Minisyncoccota bacterium
ATATCGCGGCCCTCGATTGAGAGGGTGACCCTCGCATTCTGGTCGAGCGGCGATGGTTCGAGCCGAAGCTCGATGAATTGTGCCGGGACCGAGAATGTCGCTCTCGCCATCCGATGCTGAGATGCGTATGCCTCGACGTCATATCGACCCGCTGGCAGCTTCACCGTCACATAACCCATCGAGTCGACGCACATGACCTGCGGACCGGCCAGTGTACACTCCGTGTAGGCGATTGTCACGGCATTGCCGTAATAGTCGTAACCCTGGATGTTCACCCGACCCTCCCACTTCCCGATCGAAGGAAGCGGCTGCATGTCCTTGTCATCGACGAGCCGGATCTTGACCTCATGGTCGGGAACGGTCGGAACCGGCGTTGGCGTCTGCGCGCCGCCGATCCCAACGAGAACACCGAACAAGAAAACCACCAGAACTGCCAGGCCGACGATCACGCGGGGCTGCCGAAAACGAATCATCATCGCTTGTCTCCATCGAAAATGGCCCATAAAGGCCGTTGTTAAGATCCTATCTAACATATATATTATACCATAGAATATGGTAAAAAGTCAATAGTAAAATAGGGCCTTTTTAGAGCGTATTTTAAGAAAAAATATCTAGAATAGAAGAAGGATTTTAACGAATTCTTCTTTGTCCACGCTGGCGCTGCCCACCATCAAACCGTGGATAGAAGGCTCGTTAAGAAATGACTGTGCATTTGCCGAATTAACTGAGCCCCCATAAAGGAATCGGATATCGACTAGTTGAGGATGGTATTGAGATAATGTTTTTTTAATTACCTCGATAGCCTCTCTTGCTGACTCGGGCGAGTCAGGCTGGGAGTCAGGCGTCGTGCTTATGGCCCAGACCGGCTCGTAGGCAATGACACATCGAGCCATTGATTGAGGGTCAAGATCTTTAAAAGTATTTTCCGTTTGCTGGATAAGAAATTCTTCTCGGTTATGAATATCTTTTTCTCCCAAGCAAATAATGGGAATCAAGTTATGCTCCAAGGCTATTTTCAGCTTCCTATTCACCTCCGCATCCGACTCCCCTATTTTCCATCTTCTCTCTGAATGGCCGATAATGACATACCGGACCAGCTTCTCAAGCATCTCGCCAGAGACTTCTCCGGTTAAAGCGTGCTCATCTTTAGAAGCAATGTCTTGAGCTCCCAAAGCGCAGAGATCGGCTAATCGGCCCGTGGATAATATCTTTGACACCTCCTCAATGAAGACGAAAGGCGGACAAATCACAACCACGGATTTCTGGGCCAGCTCCGGCTTAACATTGGATTCCATGAAGCTTAAAATATCTTGGGCTTCGGCCAAGGTCTGGGGATTCATTTTCCAATTGGCAACAATTATTTTTTTACTCATGGGTTAAATGTTTGCCTTGGCGGTGGCGATAGATATACCAGATGACCAGAATAGCCAAGAGGGCAATGATGATATAGTTGAAGGTTTTAAAATACTCTAAAAGGACATTCAGATTATCCCCCGCCTTCACTCCGGCATAGACATATATGAAGCTCAAAGGCAGAAAGCCAACCACGCTATAAAAAGAAAACCTAGCCACATTCATCTTAGTAATGCCAGCCGCGATAGGAACTAGGCTCCTGATCGATGTTGGGATCAGATAGCCTAATATTACCAGCCGATCGCCGTATTTCATAAACCATTTATCCAAATGGTTTAATTCATGTTTGGATATTAAGAAGTATTTCCCATGCTTTTCAAGGAATATTCTTCCGCCCTTGCGGAAGATAAAGTACAAGCATAAGTTTCCGATGAAGCTACCTAGGCTCATCCAGAAAAGAACCCAGCCCAAAGAGAACGTCCCTCGGCTGACCAATATCCCAAAAGCCGGCAAAACAATCTCAGCCGGGATTAAAAATACCGTCAACCGATCTAAAAGAGAAAGGCTGAAGACGCCGGCATAGCCTCCTTGTTCAACAATTTCCAGAGCCCAGCGACTAAAAGTGGCTAAGAAGGCAACCATGCTATTCTATGACCGTGTTACGAAGGGCCTGGGCCGCTTCATCCGGGTCAACCACGTTCACATAGACGTTCGTCCCCAGCTCGACGCTGGCAATGACGGACAGTCGAGGCACGACTTCAATATGCCAGCGGTAATCGGCTTGATGGACCGGATCATGGCCGATCGGCCGGCTATGGATATAGAAGTTATAGTCGGGATCATCTAAGCATTTATCCAGCTTCTTTAGAATCTGATTCAAGGCATCAGCCAGAAGCGTAACTTGCTCTGGAGAAAGAGACCCAAACTGGGTATCATCTTTCAAAGGAAAGATTCTCAACTCATACGGCGTTCTTGAAGCGAAAGGACAGAAGACGACGAATAGCTCATTCTGGTAGACAATCCTCTTGCCTTCCTTTATCTCCCAATCAAGCATCACCTCAAAGATGCTCTTGCCCAGCTTGTGGTAATAGTCGTTGGCCGAACCAAGGCTGGTGGCGATACCAGGCGGAATAAAAGGTAAAGAAAGAATCTGAGAGTGGTTGTGGTAAATGGTTGCTCCAGCTGAATAACCATGGTTATGGAAAACTAGGACATATTTACCGCACGAATCTTTTACCATTGCTTCGTAGCGATGCTGATAGGCGCTTAATACCTCGGCTGTTTCTCCATTAGAAAAGTGGGCGAAATGGCGGTCATGGTCTTTAGTAATCACTATTTCATGAAAGCCATAGGCTTCGGCTTTTTGAAAAGGCCCGACATTTAAAAGATCACCACAAATACCATGTTGAAGAGCCGGATATTTATTTGGAATAACTACTGTCGTCCAGGCTTTTCCCGGGGCCCACTGGACCACCGAGCCCTGATTAAATACAACCACCGGCTCGCCATTAGAAGCAAAAGGATTCTCAAAAGGGCATTCTTCTTTGGGCTGATAGAGCTTTTCCCTCTTTTCGCCTAGATGGCCCTTTGCCCGGCCAGTGGCGAAAAGGACCCATTCGCCCGAGATCATATCCTGTCTGAATTCATTGAGCATCGTATAGATTATACCTCCCTATCTGCATATACTCCAGTCCAAAGATTCCAGCGAATCTTTAAGACTTCAAAAAGAAATCCGAAATATGCTTTTAATCTTGGCCTGGAAGCAGATTTGGGGTCATTCTTCCATTTAATTGGTACCTCTTTTATTGTATAGCCAAGTTTTCTGGCTAAAGCCAAAACCTCTACATCGAAAGCGAATCTGTCTATTTTAAGCTTGGGAAATATATTGTCCGCCGCTCTGGCCGAAAAAACTTTAAATCCCCGCTGGGTATCTTGAATGCCGGGAACGGCTAATATTTGGATGTACAGATTGCCGAGTTTGCCGAAGAGTTGGCGCCAAATAGGTTCGCTGCCTGAAGCAATATCAGCTCCCTTAAGAGCAATGGAGGCGATGACGACATCATAGTTTTGAGAAAGGTAAGGCTTCATTATCTCAATAGTATCGATGGTGGTAGCATTATCCGCGTCCATGAAAAGCCGAAGATCCCCTTTGGCCTTGAGCATCCCCGTTTTAACGACAAATCCCTTGCCTCTATTTTTCTCGTGTTTAATCAAGAAAAGAGTCGGCACTTCCGCTGTCAAAGATTCGACGATCTCAGGAGTTCTATCTTTTGAGCCATCGGTGACAACAATGATCTCATGATCAAGGCCATGGGAAAATAAATAGCCGTAGACGGCCTTGATCGTTTCCTTTATATGACGCTCATCGTTATACGCTGGAATAATGACAGAAAGCATGATCTTCAATCCTTGACTAAGAACCTGAAATTTCAATTAAAGGCATCATAACATAAAGGAAAAATATGAAAAGAGATCTAATATGCTATGATGTCTTTAATGTCCGCTATAGATATATCATCTAATTCATATTCTAAATTCCTTAAAGAGATCCCCCATGACCCTCCTAGAGTCCTCCACTGCCGGGGCGACTCTTCTCTTCTCCTCTCTCACTGCCTGGCCATCGTCGGCACCAGAGCTATGACTAACTATGGCAAAGATCTAATTCGATCATTCATCCCAGAATTAGCTAAGCATTTTACCATCGTCAGCGGCCTAGCTCTAGGAGTTGATGCCGCCGTTCATGAAGCGACACTGGCTTCGGGAGGCAGAACTATTGCTGTTCTGCCAGCCGGTGTGGAAGACAAAAACGTGTATCCCAAAAGACATTTACCTCTAGCCCAGGAGATATTAAATAAAGGGGGCCTCCTAATATCCGAGCATCAGAATAAATATCCCATAGAAAGGCAAGACTTCCCCATAAGAAATAGGATTGTCAGCGGCATATCCCTGGGCACATTCATTATCGAAGCCGATGTTAGGAGCGGGTCATTAGTTACGGCGCGATTAGCCTTGGAACAAAATCGAGACGTCTTTGCCGCTCCCGGCAATGTTTTTTCAGACGTCGCCAGAGGCGTCAATCACCTCATAAAGAACGGGGCTAAGCTGGTCAGCTCCCCCCAAGATATTATCGAAGAATACGAACATATCCTTAAAGCTTGATTTGCATTTACCCATAGATATCTATTATACTGGCCAACTATACACATGAAATTAGTCATCGTTGAAAGTCCTAGCAAGGCTAAGACTATCAGTCACTTTTTAGGAGGCGACTTTGTGGTTCGCTCTTCTTATGGCCATATTCGAGATTTGCCTAAGGGTGATTTAGGTATTGATCTGGAAAATGATTTTGAACCCAAATATATTGTCCCAACCAAGGCCAAGAAAAACCTAACCGCCCTTAAGAAGGAAGCAGCCAAGGCTGATGTAGTACTTTTGGCCACTGACCCGGACAGAGAAGGCGAAGCCATTTCTTGGCATTTAGCCGAGGCTTTGGGTTTGAATAAGAAAAAATCTGCCCAAAAAGTTGAGCGGGTTGTCTTCCACGAGATAACCAAGGGGGCGATTGAGAAAGCTTTAGAAAATCCTAGAGATATAGACCAGAAACTGGTTGATGCCCAGCAAGCTCGAAGAGTTCTGGACCGCTTAGTCGGCTACAAATTGTCTCCCTTTCTTTGGAAGAAAGTGGCCCGGGGCCTATCCGCCGGCCGAGTTCAATCAGTCGCTGTCAGATTGATTGTCGAAAGAGAAAGAGAAATCGAGGCTTTTAAACCGGAAGAATACTGGTCAATTACCGCTTTCGTCTCAAAAAAGAACCAAGATTTACCCTTCCCGGCCTCTTTGTTTAGAATCGGAGAAAAGTCAGCCGAGAAGCTGGAGGTAAAGAATGAAAAAGAAGCCCAGAAGATTGTAAAGGATCTAGAAGGGGTAGAATACAAAGTAATTGACCTTGATAAAAAAGAAACCTCCCGCTCACCTCATGCCCCTTTCACCACTAGTACCCTCCAACAGGATGGGGCCAGGAAACTCCATTTCTCTGCCAAACAGACCATGATGCTCGCCCAGCAGCTCTATGAAGGCATTGATTTAGGCAGCGAGGGTTCCCGAGGTTTAATCTCGTATATGAGAACTGATTCTGTAACTCTTTCCCAAGAATCAATCGCCCAAGCCTCCGCCTTCATTAAAAAAGAATTCGGAGAGAAATACCTTGAGACAAGAAGATTCAAAACCAAGTCAAAGAATGCCCAAGAGGCTCATGAGGCTATTCGACCGACTGACCCCGCGCGAACGCCGGAAAGTATCCAGAAATTCTTAACCCCCCAGCAATTCAAACTCTACAACCTTATCTGGCGTCGCTTCACGGCCTCCCAGATGGCTAAAGCCGTCTTCGACAGCACGGCTGTCGATATTAAGGCTGGAGAATATACCTTCAGAGCCAACGGCATTACGATGAAGTTCGACGGCTTCCTTAAAATTTACCCCACCAAGTTCGAAGAGGTTACTTTGCCTTTGGTCACCGTTAACGAGATTCTCGATCTTAAAGAATTAAAACCTGAGCAACATTTTACCAAGCCTCCGGCTAGGTATAACGAAGCTTCTCTGATCAAAACTTTAGAAAAAGAAGGCATCGGCCGGCCTTCAACTTATGCCCCAATCATCTCCACCATTCTTCAAAGAAACTATGTCTCCAAAGACAGGAGCCGATATTTCAGCCCGACTGAGATCGGCACCATGGTGAATGATGTTTTAGTTAAGCATTTTCCGCAGATAGTGGATATAAAGTTTACGTCGCATATGGAGGAAGAATTAGATGATATTGCTTTGGGTAAAATAAAATGGGTGCCAGTCATTAAAGAATTCTATGAACCCTTCGACCAGCTCCTTCAGGAAAAATACAAAGAAGTTTCTAAGAAGGAAGTGACTCAACAAGAAGAAACGGGCCAAATCTGCGAATTATGCGGAGGCAAAATGGTTAAGAAGATGGGCCGCTATGGCCACTTCATTGCCTGCTCTAATTTCCCGAAATGCAAGAATATCCTAAAGACCCCCAAAGCCGAGCCGGAAAAGACCGGGGTCATCTGCGACAAATGCGGCGAAGGCGAGATGGTTATCCGAGTCGGCAAGTTCGGAAAATTCATGGCTTGTTCCAAATACCCCAAATGCAAGAATACCAAGAAAATTCTCGCTGAGGGGCAAGAAGGGTCAATTGCCAAAGAAGAAAACAAAGAATAGAATACTTTCCATATATTTCCTAAATGGAAGGCATCTTTCAATCTTACTCGGAGTCAGACCGGCAGATCATTGAGAAGGCCTTTACTCTGGCCCAAAAGGCCCATCAAGGCCAGAATCGTCTAACCGGCGAACCGTACATCTCCCATCCCCTAGCCGTGGCTCAATATCTGGCCGGTTTAAAGCTGGATGTTTCAACTATCGCCGCCGCTCTTTTGCATGACACGATTGAAGATACCCTAGTAACCGATGAAGATATCAAGAAAGAATTCGGGCCGACGATCGCTTTTCTTGTTCAAGGAGCGACTAAACTAAAAAATATTGAGTATAGTCCGACAAATATATTAAAGAAGAGCCACGAAGAACATCTTGATACTTTAAAAAAGATGCTCTTTGCTATGGCCCAAGACCTTAGAGTTATTTTGATTAAATTAGCCGACCGGCTCCATAACATGGAGACGCTCAGCGTCCATGGCCCGGAAGATCAGAAGAGGATCGCCACCGATACTCTCGAAATCTACGCCCCTATTGCCTCTCGATTAGGCATGGGGGAACTGAAAGGCCAGCTTGAAGACCTGGCCTTCCCTTACGTCCTGCCGACAGAATACAAATGGCTCAAGAAAAAGGTTAAGGATCGGTATAGTAATGTGGCCCAATATATAGGGCGGATAAAGCCGATTATCGAACGGCATCTTGTAAATGCTGGCATCAATGTCATTTCTATCGATACCAGAGCCAAGAGGTTGTATAGCCTCTACCAGAAGCTGCTCACCAAGGATATGGATCTTAGTAAGATCCATGACATCGTGGCCATGCGCATCATCGTCCCGGATATAAAATCATGCTATGAAGCCTTGGGCGCTCTCCACGCCCATTACAAGCCTTTCCCCGGCCTCATCAAAGACTACATCGCCATGCCTAAGCCAAACGGCTACCGTTCTCTTCATACCACTATCTTCTGTGAGAGAGGCAAGATTGTGGAGATACAAATCAGGACGCCAGAGATGCATGAACATAACGAAAAGGGTATTGCGGCCCATTGGGCATATACTGAAGGAGGCAAAAGAAATATCCAAGCTAAATCAGAAGATCTTAAATGGATCAATCAATTAAAAGACTTTCTCAAAGATGCCAAAAGCTCGGAGAGCTTTTCCGACCTTAAGATTGATTTCTTCAAGAACAGAATCTTTGTCCTGACTCCTAAGGGCGATGTTGAAGATCTGCCTGAAGGAGCAACGCCGATTGATTTCGCTTATGCCATCCATACCGATCTTGGCCACGCTTTGAGAGGGGCCAGGGTTAATGGCAAAATGGTTCCCATTGATTACAATCTTAAGAATGGCGACGTTGTTGAGATTGTGAA
>DATDZX010000039.1:0-12807 GCA_036516715.1 Minisyncoccota bacterium
AGGGGCCGAGCGCATCACTCGGCCCCCTCCTTGTTCCAGTAGCTCGTTAGGGGGATGGCTGTGCAGTAGAGACACCTCGTTTCTGCTGCACAGCTTCGTTCTTTTTCCTAGTCCCAGCGGCCACGCTCCAGCCCGGTTCCCACCGGGCTTTCTTCATGGCTTGATTTGCCAAACGAATATAGAGTAACCGATCACCGCGATCGGCTTTTCATTTTCCAGCCAACGATAGTTTTTGAGGGGATCAGCATTGTCGGCGTTGGCTTGGGTCAGAAAAGTAGCCGAAACCGCTATGTAGCCTCCCTGAGGATTAATTTTCAAGAAATCTTCCTTAGATAAATACGTGCCGGCGGTAAGCCATTTGAATCTGTCTTTTAGATAATATGCCTGATCAGCCCAGCCGAAATAGTCGAGGTAGATTAACGGAATGTCATTTTCTACCGCCCAATCGGCTAAGCGCTTTAAATCTTGACCCCAATCAAGATTTGAATCAGCGACCACTTGGTAGCCTTTCCCTGGCCCACCTACAGCCTGATTCATGTATTGAAGGTAGTGAGGGAAAGAGATGATGGCTTCGGCAAAATACCAGAAACATAATATACCTACTGCCCAAGCTTTTTTCTTTGATGATTGGAAAAATCTTTCAATGCCACCGGCCAGGAGAATGTATGTCGCTCCGTAAGCGGGCAGGAGATGTCGAACACCGATGTTGAGGCGGGAGGTAATACTAGTCAGCCAGTACAATATTAGCCAGCCAGCTAATATCATTATGGAGTAGGTGTAGAATTTGGATCGGGGTTCTGTCTTTTGTCTAAATCCCAAAAAGCCGATTATGCTAAGAACCACAAGTCCCCAGAAGGCTAGAGGCTCTTTTATCAAATACACGATCGGGAAATACTTTTTCAAGCCTAGATAATAGTTGTGACCGAAGAAGAAAGCGGTATTCCCTCCAGCGCTTCTTTGAGCGACCATGGCCAAGCCGAGGCCGTATTGGGCGATTGGTCGTAAAAGAGGAATACCACTATCGGCGATGATAACATTCTTTACTAATCCGTTGCCGAATGTCTCAAGAATATGGGTCGCATCATTCCGTTGGCGCTCCATAGGATAGCCTTGGACCAAAAAGGCATAGATAGGCCAGATTACGAAAACAACCGCCACGATTGAAACAATAACGGCTTTGCCGATAGTCGATATGCTTTTTGTCGCCAAGGCGACGACAAAAAAGAAAGGCGCGAGGATGAATGTCGAGAACTTAGTTAGAAGAGCTGTGCCTAAAGCTAATCCAGCCAGGAAGACATATTTCTTAGAAGGGTGGTTTAAGAATTTTGTGAAGGCGTAGCTAGCGAGAAGGACGCCGAAAAGAGCGGCCATATCCGTGGTTACCAGCCGGCTATGGGCCAGAACTGTCGGAGAGAAGGAAAAAAGAAAAAGAGCAATCAATCCCGCTCTTTTTCCAAAAAGTTCCCTTGACCATAGATATATTATGAGGGCCGAGAGGATGAAAAAGATAAGCATGGGGGCTTTGGCGATCCGGACTACCGTCTGGGCATCAACGCCGGAGTGGAATAAAAGATTGCGACCAAAATACCATTGATCGTTTATGTTCTTCTCCCAGATTGGACCCTGGAAGATGTTTTGGCTAAAAGGCAATTTCGCGATAGCTAAACCAGCTACTAATTTGGCCAAAGGCGGATGCTCGGGATTGAGACGATAGTCGCCTTTAGAGACATACGAATAGCCCGCCCCTATATGCGGGATTTCATCGACAATGGGCGCATCATTCCAAGCGCTGAAATATGAGAGGATGGAAGCCAGGATGATGATGCCGGGAACGAGGATCTTCGCCTTCATACGCTATTTTAATTCAAATATTTTAGAATTCTTAGGAATGGTTGTCTTTTTCATAGTTTCTGGGGTGAGGTAGAATATATTTTTTTCCTTTTGCTTTTCAAGTGTTCCTGAATCAGTCAAAAACATTACCGTCTGGGCGGGGACAGGGAATCCTTTAGCGATAGTACCCCCAGCCGAGACGAGGATGTATTTCTTCTCCTCTAGGGGCAAGGCATTAATCTCCTTGGCGATTCGGACATACGAAGAATTAAAGGCGCCGGGGGTATCTTGGTCTTTCCCCCAGACCGTAAAGTATCTGTAGAATTCAAGGAATGAAAGGGCAACCAAGAAGATGACAAGAGTAATTCGGGCAGCCGGCATGGTAATGGCTGCTCGGGAGTGATGGCTGGGGTGGTAGATGTCATACCAGGCACCGAATTTTTCAAATATCCACCAGAGCCCTCTGGCAGTAAAGATCATAACGACCGGGATAACGCCGATAGTCCGCAAGGCATGGGGAGCTTCGATTGATAGGAAGCCCGGCAGGAGCATGATAAAAAACCAGGAGAAGAGAAAAGTATGAAGAGGCGAGAGGTGGCCATGCTTCCTTCTAATCCAATGCATGAATTCCTTTATGAATCCTATTAAGAAAAGAAGGCTCATGGGCAAGGAGAGCATCGGCGCGCCTGAGATATTGTGTCGCTGGTTGGGATCGCCGTAGAAATTAAACATGCCGAGAGTCTTTACAATGCTCTCGCCCAAAGCCTTAAGAGGTTCTGATTGGTGGAAGACTGATAGGTACTCCCCGGCTCTGGAAAAAAACTGATCCAAATGCTGGATAAAATATATAGCTAAAGGTAAGGCCGTGAAGAAGGCGACCAAGAAAAAGAGGGCAAAGCCTCTGAGAAGATAATATCTTGTGATCTCATATTTTGAATGGGAGAAATCTTTTCTGAGATATGCCCAGTAGGTTATGAATAGAACCAAAGGAATGAAGAGGGCGACTCTATATGAGGTATATGTATAAAAACCTAACCCACTAATCAAACCGGCCCAGAAAAAATCGATCAGATTGTTTTTCTGCAATCCCTTCCATATAAAATAGAAGGCATATACTAGGATCAAGGGAACCATTATTGCCCTAAACCCTATCCTTGAGAAATTAACGTGCCAGAAAGCGATAGCTCCTAGGAAGCTGGCTAGGTAAGCCATATTGGCATCATATAGCTGCCTAGTTAAAAGAAAGAGGCCTAGAATAGTTAAGACCCCAATAAGAGCCGAAACTATTCTTAATGACCAAGGATGGATGCCAAATATCTTAATTGAAAAGGCTTGTAGAGTGATAAAGAGCCCTTCCCGGCCGTTGTTATCAGGATAGAATACTCTGAAATCTCCTGTCTCAAGCGAATCTAAAGCATTCGTTCCATTCATGGCCTCGTCAGGATAAAGACCCGGCGGAGTATCGGCTATCTGATAGAAGCGGAAAAAAGAGGCAACGGCTAAGATTATTAAAACAATTAAAACGGTGTTTCTGTGAGTGGCCATGTATATACCATCTTACCAAACTGGGTGAAAATACCATGTTTATAAATGAAAAGGCTCGGCAGTGGCCGAGCTTCCAAGTAGGCAGTATCTTTACTGGGATTTGGGAATATCACAGCTTGCTTCGCGATCGCCATACACATCGCAAGTCAAGCTGCTACGCGGGTTATTAAGGAAATAAATAGCGGTTGAACTGGCTATCGTCCAGGCATCTATACTTCCACAGCGGAGGTCAACTTCAACTTCACCGGTAGTTTCGTGATAAAAGCGCGCACTAACAAACGTGCACGATTCTCTGGTAACGGTCGAGAAATTCGCCTTCAGAGTGACGCCCGTCCAGCTTAGGAGGTTAAAGACGCCAGTTATCCCCACAATGACTCCAGCAGAACCAAAATACAGGCTGCCCGGGAGAATGAATCTGCGTTTTACTGGTTCCGTTGAAATGGGCTGAGACCATGGGACTTTAATACAGAATCTATCCTTCTTAGCCTTGACCCATTCAACTAATAGTTCGGTTAAGCTAGGCCCTTTTGATTCCAACGAAGTGTCAATGCGGTCATAGTACTTGGCACGAGCTTTTTCCCTTTTCACCATTTTGCGGCGAGAGACCCGGTTATAGTGCATGTTTGACTTTAGGTACTTTTTGCAACCCATGACGATCGCAAGAACAGCACCTACGGAAATCCACATCGAAGCGTACCCTCTCCCGCCGAAAAGGCCAATTGGGAATTGCAATAGGGCATACCAAATGCCAAAGACAAGGGCCAGGTGGAGTAATATCACCAAAACACCGATCCACGTCATGTGAAAGAGCATGCAGATATTGGTGCCTGTTGAGATGTTTTGTCGTAGGTTGTAGCCAATCATTTGGCTAGCAGCGTCTACTGAAAAAAGAAACCATCTGACAATCGGTCTATCTGGGCTAATTGCTTCCATATTGGTAAGGGACAAGCTTTGATTTTATATCACGGTATGCTTTATTGTGTCAATCTTTTGGCCCGATGGTTCCTTCTGTGCATATTGTATTTCATTGAATTTAGATAATTTGGTATCCTATACATATGTCTGAAACTCTATCCCCCCAAGAACAAATATCTAAGCTGAAGAATGAGTATGATCAGAGGGTGGCCCAGATTGAGGCCCAGATGAAAGCTGAATCAGGAGACCAAAGCTCCGAAGCTTCTCATGATCAAAAGAAAGAGGCTGTCGACCACGTAGTCCAGGAGCAACTCGGCACAAGTCCGTCTCTTCAGGAAGTTCCAGTCGATGCCGACAGTGATCCTGTAATTGTTGAACAATTACAAAGACTTGTAAGTGTCGCTCAAGAGAAAGGACCCTACAAGGCGGCAGTAGAAGTCAGAAATTTAAAGAATCCGGCTTTGACTGATGCTTTCCATCGAGCTATGACCAGCCAACTCTTTGAGGAGTTCGTTCAGAAGGGCAAACTCAAACAAGTAGCCTAATCTTTTGTCTATCACCTTAGCCATAATCTATTTAGCCGTTCTTGGTATCATTGCCATTGCCGGATTTGTTGTGGTCGGGGGGATCCGCCACAAAGGGAGCATCGCTAGGGCTTTAAATATGTCTCTCTTTTTAGTGATGGTTCCCAGAGATACTCAGAATCAGAATGCTCCTCAGAGAAACGAAAAAGAATTGATCGGGATTATGGAACAGCTCTTAGCTTCGTTTTCTAACTTACATGCTAAGGGGTGGAATAAGTTTGTCTATGGTGAGCCGTATATAGGGTTAGAAATTGCCGTCCATAATATCGGCGAAGAAATCCATTTCTATATCGCCGTCCCTAGATCGTACGAGCAGATATTTGAGAAGCAGGTCCATGGGTTCTTCCCGACGGCCGAAGTCCAGAAAGTCGAAGACTACAATATTTTTCATCCGGCGGGAGTTTCTGTCGGCGGATATGGCGTTTTGAAAAAAGAAGCCATACTGCCTTTTAAGACATATCAAAAACTAGAGGCTGATCCTTTGGGTGACTTAGTGACGGCCTTATCCAAGCTTGAACACCAAGGAGAGGGGGCGGCCATCCAGATATTAATGAGGCCTTCGCACAATGACAAGGCCAAGTCGTTGGCCCAGAAGGTGGCTAGAGAAATGCAATCCGGGCGGCCGTTTAAGGAGGCCTTATATCGAGCCAGAAAAAAACCGAAGGAAGAAAAGCCCGAGCAGAACCAGATGCCTCGGGTGGTAACACCTTTTGAGGACAATTTAATTAAGGGAATACAGAATAAGGCGTCAAAACCTCTATTTGATCTGAATTTAAGGGTAGTGGCTTCGGCTAGTGAAGAATTCAGGGCCAAGGAGATCATGCAGGATGTGGCCGGAGCTTTCGTCCAATTCGCCGATGACAGCGCCAATTCTATCCAATTCGTTCCTTTGAAGGGAAGATCTTTGGATTCATTATTTTTTGATTTCTCTTTTAGGCTGTTTAACAACAAATATGCCTTTCTGGCCTCGACGGAAGAGATAGACAGCCTCTATCATTTTCCTTTGGCTCAAACCTTGGCGCCAAGGCTCAAGCGGCTCCGCTCAAAGCCATCAGAACCGCCGGTCAATCTTTCATCAACTGGTATTGTCTTAGGGAAAAATGTGTATCGGGGAGTCGAGACTTTGGTTAAGATGTCAGATGAGGATAGGCGGCGGCACCTTTACGTCATTGGTCAGACTGGCACCGGCAAATCAACTTTGATGAAGGCAATGCTGAGGCAGGATATAGAGGGGGGTAAGGGGCTTTGCCTTATTGACCCACACGGCGAATTCGCTGAATTTGCTCTCTCTATCGTTCCTCCAGAAAGATACGAAGATGTCATATATTTCGATCCGGGAGACGTCCAATACCCGATGGGGCTGAATATGCTTGAGATAGACCCGAAACATCCCGAGCAGAAATCCATGGTCATCGATGAATTATTCGGCATCTTTGAAAAGCTCTACGACTTAAAGGTTTCCGGCGGGCCGATGTTTGAAAAGTATTTTAAGAATGCTGCCCTTCTGCTTTTAGACGACTATGAGCATGAGATACCAACTTTAGCGGATATCTCTAGGGTCTTAGTCAATGACCAATACCGGGCGGATAAGCTAAAAAGAGAGACTAATCCATTAGTCAAGGAATTCTGGCAGATGGAGGCGGAAAAAGCTGGCGGTGACCAGAGCCTGGCCAATATCGCCCCGTATATTACCTCAAAGGTTACTTCTTTCGTGTTCAATGAGTTTTTACGGCCAATAATCAATCAGCAGAAGAGCTCATTCAATATCCGGGAGGTGATGGATAACCAGAAGATACTAATCGTTAATCTTTCGAAGGGAAAGATAGGGGAGATTAATGCAAATCTCCTGGGTATGGTTATCGTCGGCAAGCTATTAATGTCGGCTCTTTCTCGAGTGGATATAGACGAGAAGGCTCGAAAAGACTTTTATTTATACATCGATGAGTTTCAGAACTTTACCACTGATAGCATTTCTTCGATTCTTTCTGAGGCCAGGAAGTATAGGTTGGATTTGATAATCGCCCATCAATTTATTAAACAGCTAAAAGATAGCATTAAAGATGCTGTCTTTGGCAATGTCGGCTCTTTGGTGACTTTTAGAATCGGACCGGATGATGCCGAATTTATGAAAAATAAATTTGAGCCTGTCTTTTCTCCCCAGGACCTGAT
Organism: Minisyncoccota bacterium; assembly: GCA_036516715.1. Taxonomy (GTDB): domain Bacteria; phylum Patescibacteriota; class Minisyncoccia; order 2-02-FULL-40-12; family GWA2-44-9; genus DATDZX01. The sequence continues at coordinate 7,044 of DATDZX010000039.1, forward strand.
GAATATCGACAACTTGAATGCTTATGTTAATCTTCTAGTTAATGGCCAGACGACCCGGCCGTTCAATATAAAGTTAGAGACGGAGAGGGTCTTTGGGGCTGGTTCACCCCAGTTGATTGAATATTTGAAAGCTTTGTCGAGGTATAAATACGCGAGAGTGAGAGAAGATGTAGAGAATGAGATTAAATCCAAATTTACTCTCACTAAACCCCAACCATCCGCTAATGGATTCGCTAACCCCTAAGTTTACAAAAAGAGATTTAAGTTTTTCTATTTTTACTGGCCTGATAACCGGTATATTAGTTTGGCGGATATTTCTGTTTCTTAATGTTCCAGAATTTAGAGACATCACCTGGTCTTGGCTTATCATTATCATCCCCATCCTTTGGATTGTCGGCGTTAATCTAGGTTACTTTCTCGGAAGATTATTTTCTTTTTTCAATCAGTTCGGGAAGTTTGCCGCCATCGGCTTTACTAATGCAGCTATTGATTTCGGGGTTTTAAATCTTTTAATTCATTCAACCGGGACCACTGAGGGATTCTGGTATGGCGTCTTTAAGGCCGTATCATTTTTAGCCGCCGTGATTCCAAGCTATTTCTGGAATAAGTATTGGGCTTTTTGGTCTCCCGGAATTATGCCAGCCAGCCTTAAAGAGTTTTTGAAATTCTTAGGGGTAGCGGTTTCCGCTATTTTGGTTAACAGTATTAGCGCCACGGTTATTGCCACCTTTATTGATCCGGCATTAGGCTTCACTCCGACGGCCTGGGCCAACGTAGCGGCAGCAGCTGGGTCCGCTCTGGCTCTCATCTTCAGCTTTGCTGGGTTCAAGGTGGCGGTGTTTAAGAGGTAGTTTCCCTTTTTGAATGCACAGTATCAAATGGCCCTTTGGGCCTTTCTCTTTTTCATATTATAGATTACATTTAGTCCGTAATGCTCTACCGTAAGTATCGGCCCCAATCTTTCTCCCAGGTCATGGGCCAAACCCATGTCATTAAGACTCTTCAGGGAGGATTCTCTTCTGGCCGGATAGGTCATGCCTATCTATTTGCCGGCCCTCGAGGGACGGGCAAAACAACCATTGCCCGTATTTTTGCCAAAGCTCTTAATTGCGGGAAAAGAAAACAGAATGGTGATCCATGTAATGCCTGTGATAACTGTTTGGCCGTAAATGAAGGGAGATCTTTAGATTTAATTGAAATAGATGCGGCTTCTAATAGGGGTATCGACGAGATTAGGAATCTTAAAGAATCAGCTATGGTAGCGGCCCCCGGGGGAGGCTACAAGACCTTTTTGATTGATGAGGTGCATGCTTTAACTAAAGATGCTTTCAATGCTCTTTTAAAGATCATTGAAGAGCCTCCAGCTCATGTTGTCTTTGTCTTAGCCACCACCGAGCCTCATAAGATACTGCCGACGGTATTATCCCGAGTCCAGCGCTTCTATTTCAACCGTCTGACTAACAAAGAGATCTATGACAAGCTCAAGGCCATCGCCAAAGAAGAGGGCGTTAATATTGAGGAGGATGGCCTAAAAGCAATTGCTTCTTCTTCTGATGGGGCCTTAAGAGATGCGGAAGTAATGCTGACAAAAGTTGTTACTACTTCCCAAGAGAAGAATATATCAGCTGAAGCAATCCATGAGATTCTAGGGATCATTCCCAAGAATTTCTATCCTGAGTTCTTTGGCTTGTTAGTCTCTAGCGATTCTGCCGGTTCTTTGGAGTTTATCCAAAAGATATATCATTCCGGAGCTGATCTGGAGAATTTCTCAAAGGAATTTCTTGAGTACGCGAGAAAAATGCTAGTCGCCAGGATTAGTCCAGCTACCTTAGCTTCTATGGAAGGAGATTGGCATGAAGAGGATAAAGGGATGGAATTACTGATTGATCAGAAGAACCTGGTAAGGATGATTCAGATTTTCACTGTTGCTCGGACGCAGATCAAGTCTTCACCCATCCCACCATTGCCTTTAGAGCTGGCGGTCTTGGAATTTCTACAATAATGGCTAATCATATCCACGTTTTCATAGATGCATCTAATCTTTGGCAAGCTCAAAAGGCGAAGGGCAAATTTTTCGATTATGATAAATTAAGAAAATATTTATTAACAAAGTTCAAAGGATCATTAATATTAATAAGTTACTACACGGCATATCCTGCGGATGGGACAAGAAGCTATGCTCTCGAGTCCAAGCACAAATTCTTCACTTTTCTTAAAAAAGGCCTTGGAATTATTGTCAGAAAGAAAGTTCTTAAGCGAATTAGCATTGCCACCGAGGTTGGAGACATAGTCGAGGAAAAAGGAAATATGGATGTTGAAATTACCATAGATGCCCTACATAATATCAGGAAATACGATACCGCTGTATTCTTTACCGGAGATTCTGATTTTTTGGCTTTAGTAAAATATCTTAGGAGTAGAAGCAAAAAAGTCTTTATTTTTTCATCAAAGAATAATATTTCTCAGGAATTGAGAACTGGGGCTGATGGCTATTTTGATGTGCTGAAAATTGAAGATGATATTTGGGGGAGGGAATTAAAACATAGGTCGTCTAATACGAAATGAAAGTAGCCCTCCTCGCGGAGGGCTACCCTTGGATGTAATACCCTTTCAGTCATGGCAGACTGAAAGACACTGACAGTATATATAAAGTAATATGAAAAGTCAATGATTATCAACAGGCAAATTACATCCTAAAAATTCTGTTAAAAAACCTTATTTAATAGTAGAATACTATAATTGCGGGGTCGTCTAATGGTAGGACATCAGGTTTTGGTCCTGAGTATCTAGGTTCGAGTCCTAGCCCCGCAGCCAAGTTGAGATAGGTTATTTCGCCCGAGACGCATACATGAGTAGATATCTTCCTGATGACAACTTGAGTTATCCCGTACTGATTAATATCGGAGATTTTTCTGGTAGTGGTTTTTTTCTTAATCATAGTAAGAAGAGTCTTTATTTAGTGACAGCTAGACATGTTTTATTTAAACAAGACGATCAAAAGAACTTCTACTTAGTGAGCAATAAGGGGAGCTTAACTGTGTATGGCAAAGATTTAACAATTTCAACTCCTTCGTTATTCGAATTGGATCTAGATGTTTTACAGAAGAACGGGAATTTAAAGTTTAATAATTTTGCCGATGTCGCAATAGTAAAATTTGCTGACTTATCCGTTGAAGACAATGGAATGCAAGTAGCTACGTTTATTACAGGTGTCAGTCAAAAAACTAAAATTGATAACCCCATTGTAGGGGTTAAGGATGAAAACATTAAATATTATTCTGATGTCCTGGTTTCCAATGAGGCCTTAATTCTTGGCTACCCAAACTCACTTGGCGATACCAAGAGTGGGCAGATTGATCACAGTCGACCACTTTTGAGAAAGGGTATTGTGGCAGGTCGAAATGATAAAACCAAGACAATTGTGCTGGATTGCCCAGTGTACGGTGGAAATAGCGGAGGTATGGCTATTGAAGTTGAGGAAGTTACTCTAGAGCAAAGAAATTTTAGGATTATCGGAGTTGTGGCAGAGTTCGTACCATTTTTTGAGCAGTTAATTAGTAGACAATATGGCACAACTAATTTAAATATAGAAAACTCGGGGTATGCTATTGTTGTACCGATGGATTTTGTTTTAGATTTAATCAAATGACAAACTTGCCTCAAAAAGAAAAAAGACCAGCATTCCAATTATTTGTTGGATCTGTGACCAAAAAGATTACAAAAAATAAATGATTATAAATAACTTATTATGGATATGGGTAGCCTGTTGGGCTGTGTCGATATTGTTATTTATCACCAAAGAATTATTTAGATATTTTTATATAGATCCAAAGATTAAAAAGGACAATTCTTTACCCGATGATACCAAAGAACAAAAATTAAAATCTAGTAAGAAAAATATCAATGACTTATTTGGTCTAGATAAAAAAACTTTTCTAACACTAGCGGGTAATATGATTATTATATCTCTTGCATCCTTATCTTTTATTGAAACGAGTAATCAAAATAAAGAAACCGCGCTCATTAATGAGAGGACATTACAGATGTTTGAATTAGAAAATCGTCCTTATATTAGTTTAAAGCCAACTAAGTTTGATGAAAATAATAAATATATCTCAACAGAAGATAATAACCAGAAACCTTCTTTCAGTATTAGGTTCGAATTGAAGAATACTGGCCGTTTACCTGCAAAGAAGTTGGTGCTATCAAATATAACTATACCATCAATTAGAATTACTAAGACGGGTAGTAATGAGGTATGGGAAACAGGACCTATTAATGCATCGATTCCAGATTTAAAAAGTTCTTTAGGATCGGGAGAAAGTACTAAATTTACAGTCTATTTTGAAATGGGTGGTAAAGATATCCATGGTAAGGATGTTGAGTTTGAACCCGGTTTCGCAGATAAGCTTATGGATAATACAAAATCTATCCCAATTGAAGCCGTCTTCTCATACAATAGCGACATAGATTCATCTGTAAACTATAAGGTGTCTCTTTCCGCCATAATTAAGAGTGATGATGTTTTCATTCTTAACCAAGACTGATAATCCTAAGCGCTCAAAGAGCGTCGATGTGCTAAAATATAATTAACTAAAGTAACCCTTACGGGGCTTGGATATTAAAAGGTCTGAGCTCAAAGAGGCCAGCCAATTATGGAGATTCCAAAAATTACAATATATACAAAAAAAGAATTTCGGAAGTGGCTTCTAAAAAGCCATACTAAAGAATCCAAAGTAGCCGTTATATTGTATAAGCGCCATACTGGGAAGCCTGCACCTACGCATCGGGAATTAATGGAAGAGGCAATTTGTTTTGGTTGGATTGATACCACGATAAAGCGTCTTGACGAAGACCAATTCATTCGTCATTTCTCAAAGAGGAATAAAAATAGCCGCTGGAGCAACAACACTATTAAATATGGGAAGCGATTGATAAGGGAGGGAAAAATGACCGAAGTAGGTCTAGAATTCTTTAAGCTTGGCCTAGCCAAGCCTACACACGATCATGGTCTACCACTTAATCCAGATATGCCGAAAGATTTAGAATCAGCCTTGTCAAAAAATACTAAAGCCGCAAAAGGTTTCGAAGCCTACCCGCCATCTGCCAAGAGGATGTTATATCGATGGATACTGCGCGCTAAGTTGCCAACAACCCGAAAAAAGCGTATTAAATATATTGTCCAAAACGCAGTAAAAGGAATAAAGTTATTCTAGAATAGTTTATTAAACTCTACCAGTAACGAAGAGAGAGTCCCCGGATGTTTGTGAGATATTACAGCTCTAATTTCGCGCAGGAATACAGCCAATTAGAAAAATGAAGAAAAATAAGGCAAAAACTTCTAGAGAGGAGATACTGAAGCCAGCCGTGGAAGGAGGGAGAAAAGTTGAGTCGCTTGAAGAAATTTTGGCTCAGAGAAAAGCCATTGAAGAGGAAATAGCCGAATGGCTTTCCGAATTTGATGTCGATCTCACGCTCAATGATATTAAGGTCTATATCTATAACGAAGATGAAGAATCTAGTTTTTCACATTTTATCTCCTTATTTGATTTTGGCCAGGATTACATGGGGATGAGCTATGCCCTTGAGCTAATGACTGATGCCTGGAACTATTTTCCGCATAAAGTACTAGGAGGCATCTCGCCAGCGGAAGTGATTCTTAATCATGCCAATAGAAATTAAACGCTGCCTCTGGCCGGTATTCGATGATTCTTTGTATTTGAAATATCATGACGAAGAATGGGGTAAGCCGGTATACAATGAT
>DATDZX010000040.1:0-4491 GCA_036516715.1 Minisyncoccota bacterium
ATTCTTCAGATTCAAGATCTCTGATTTCATTGATTCTCCTTATGTATCTTTCTTCGCCGGAGAATCCTGTTTCTAAAAATACTTTGACGATCCCTTTAGCTTCTTCTTCAGGTGTATGGTCGGAAGCCAAAGCCAAAACATTGATGTCATCATCATGCCGGGCCGCTTCTATCTGTTTTCTATTAATAGCCAAGCCTGACCGGACTCCCGCCACTTTATTTGCCACCTCATCCACGCCGACGCCTGAGCCACAGATGACAATCCCCCGATCTTCTGGGTATTGAACATGGTCGGCTACTCTCTTGGCATATACAGGATAGTCATCATTAGGATCAATTTCAAAAGCACCAAGATCTTCGTATTCTTTCTCTGTCTCATCAAGGTAGTCTTTGATGATTTCTTTAAGTTGGAATCCTCTATGATCTGCGCCTAGGTATATCATGTTGACAAAGGTTATATCTTATAATAAATTAGGGCTGCTGTGGCTGGGGAAAGGGGTTGTGGATCTTGGCATGGATCGCACCAACCTTGGTTAATTTGCGGGGAACCGTCAGGCTACTGCGCCCCGCGATGATCATTACCAGCAAGACCAGAGCTGGCAACAGCTACTTGTCCGAACTTGGCCGCAGCACGTCTTCAAGCCCTCCTCCGGAGGGCTCTTTATTTAATATTTTTATTTAAATACTGGACCACGCTCAATGCCGCAAGGCACCCCTGACCGGCGGCAATCACAATCTGATTAAAGGGCACATTCGTCACATCACCGGCAGCGTACAATCCTGGAATATTAGTTTCACAATGCTCGTTGACCATGATCTCGCCAAATGAATTTTTCTTGACTTCTGGCGGGACGATGCTTGAATTCGGAATATTCCCTATATGAATAAAGATACCAGCCGTCTTTAATTCTTTAATTTCTCCCCCTATCTCATATTTTATACCCATTACCATCTGATCGCCTAATACTTCCTTTGTCATAGCGTTGTATATAAATTCGACATTAGGTTTTTTCTGCAGCTTGTCTAAAAGAATATGGTCTCCCTTGTATTGAGCATTCTTGTTAACCATATACACTTTTGAAGCCAAATCAGCCAGCATTAATCCCGCCTCCAAAGCCGAATTGCCCCCTCCGATCACGGTGGTCTCTTTACCTATGAACAGGGGACCGTCACAGGTGGTGCAATATGTCACTCCCCTAGCCCTAAATTCCTTTTCTCCAGGGACATTCAGTTCTTTGGGATGAACACCTGTCGCTACAATGACAGCTTTAGCTTCATAATCGCACCTCAAGACGTTTTCTTTGCCATCGAACATTGCCTCCATGGCATTAGCCGGCTGGCCGTCCTTATCAGCAGTAATACAAAATACGCCATCTTCCTTTTTAAGGATTTTTGTGACATGCACGCCTTCTTCAAGATCAATGTTGTATTGCTTTAAATGATCTTTGAATTTAGCGGCTAAAGCTAAACCATCCGTGTTGCCATACCCTGGCCAATTCCCTATCTCACCCGAAGTCGCCACCTCTCCGCCAAATTCTTTAGTGACAATCTTAAAATTCAATCCCCTTCGGGCGGCGTAGATGCCAGCAGTTGTAGCGGCGGCTGAGCCGCCAATGATAATGAGGTCGTACATGGAATTGATTGTGTCTGAATGAAAGTATATCATAACAAATATGACCAACAAGCGGATACTTTTGATAATACTTCTCTTGACCAGCGCTCTGGTCCATTTTTTGTTTTTTGGTCATCCTTCCGAGACGGTATTCGATGAAGTCCATTTCGGCAAATTCGTTTCCGGCTACTCCACCCATAAATATTACTTTGATATCCATCCCCCATTAGGCAAGCTTTTAATTGCCGGCATGGGAAGGCTTTTTGATTTTAGGCCTGAATTCAGCTTCGCTGAAATCGGACAGGAATTTCCGGATAATACATATCTAGCTTTGCGATTCCTGCCGATCTTGGCTGGGACTCTTTTCCCGATCATTGTTTTTCTTTTATGTCTCAAATTAGGGATTAGGCCGATTGTTTCATTTTTGGCCGGACTATTTATTGTTTTTGAGAATGCCCTGTTAGTCCAATCCCGATCTATCCTCTTAGATCTTTTTCTTCTTGATTTCGGCTTTCTAGCTCTCTATTTCTATCTCCGTTACCGAGCCAGCCAGAAACTGACTCACTTAATATGGGTAGGAGTCTTTGGTATTTTAGCCGGGTCGGTTAAGTGGACCGGGCTTTCATTTCTGGCCTTGCCTTTTATTATTGAAGCTATTTCTTTCTTGAGAAAAAAAGATTGGAAAAAGATATGGCGGTATGTCCTAGCTTTTATGGCTATCCCTTTTCTGATATATTTCTCAGTTTTTTGGGTTCATTTCTCTCTCCTTTCCCATAGCGGGGAAGGCGATGCCTTTATGAGTCCGGAATTCAGAAAGACTCTGGTTGGCACTTCTGAATCTCAAGATCCAAATGTAATAGAAGAAAGCCTCTTGGGAAAGTTTACGGAATTGAATATTGAAATGTACCGAGCCAATCAGAGATTAACCACGCCCCATTCATATGGCAGCCAGTGGTATACTTGGCCATTCATGATCCGAGGGGTGTATTACTGGAATTCTGATGGTATTGAAAATCAAGAAAGAATCTATCTTTTAGGGAATCCTGTTCTATGGTGGGCAGCTACCTTAGCGATAGTATTTATGATTGGGAAAATTATCGCTAAAGAAATTCCCTTAAAGGGCCCAGCAGGAATATTATTAGGTGGCTACTTTATTAATCTTCTGCCATTTATTGGGATTGGCAGGGTAATGTTTCTTTATCACTATTTCCCGGCCCTAGTATTTTCTATTCTTATTCTGGCCTGGCTGTTTAATCAGCAGAAAAACTTAAAATGGGTGTACGCCTTTACTGTTCTTGTAATTATCTCCTTTGTGTACTTTTCGCCCTTAAGCTACGGCCTATCCTTATCAAACTCATCGTATGAGCAGCATAATTGGCTTGAAAGCTGGAAATAGAGACTGACAACAAAACGACGATTACTCGTCGTCTCTCCTGGTTCTCTCATGAGCCATCTGTTCCTCGCCAGCAGCCTGCAACGCTTGGAAAAAAAGTTGCATCTGCTCGACATGAGGCCGGATTAAGCTATCTCGCCAGGATGAAAAGCTTCTAATCCGATCAGATTGGATGATGTTCCTCCAGCAGACAAGATGATATATGACTGAAATATCTCCCAGGTCTTGCTTAAGGAGAGCTTCTTTCATTCTGCCTCTTACCATTCCGTACGCCTCAACCTTAAATGGGTCTAGGCATGGGTAGCCTTTAAGAGCAAGCTCAAACAATCTTACTGCATCATCGATAAAGGGACTGTCTTTCTCAAATGCTTTACTGGACAAGACGGCATCGATTATTTCCCCCATTACTGCTGCCATGACGCACCAATATTTGGGCTGAGCATCCATATTCTTCGTTACCACTTGAGACATAGAGTCAATGAGCTGCCATGATTGTATTCCTATGCCCTAAAAAGACAAGGCCGCCTAGGCGGCGGCTTTCCTTAACCAATCCGGGACAGTCTTCAACCTTAAAAGTGAATTAAGAGCGCTTCGACGAATTCTCCTTACTCTCGCTTCCTTTATTGATTCCTTTATCATCAGTGGCATCGAATTAGATTCATGCCACGAAACAAAAGTGTCATACATCCTGGTTTGAAAGCCTGCTCTTGCGAAAGGGCGCCAATCGGAAAAGCTGGCACCAAAAGCTCTATCTAAGATAGGTTGATTGGTTTTCTTCATAGCCACCTGGCGCCTTGAATGAAGAAGGAGTAAGGCCTTGGCGAGAATTCTCTGTTCAACCGGAGGAACATTGTGAAAGAGCCGGGTACGCATCTGATAATCTGTCATGTGCATCTGAACCTATACTAAAAATATACGAGCACAAAATGGCGTCAACACATTTTGAAGATAATGTGTGGATAAGAAAACCGGAGGTATCTCCGGTCAGCGAGCAGAGGTGATTTTTTCTAACAGCGTCATCTCATTATCTATGATCATCCCCCAATATCTAATCCTTTTGGGGTTTACACCGATTTCTCTAGCAATTTCTAAAAACTTCTGCCTAGTTATTAATACCTCCAACGAGTCAGTCTTCCAACGGAAGAGATGGCTAAAATGGGCCTGGGCCAAATATCCTCCGAATTCCACCACGATGTGCTGATCCGGATCGAAATGGAAACAATCATTAAACCATTGAGGGAAAAGCCTGCCTTCAAGGCAGCGGTGGAAGGCTAGTTGGAATATTGGCGTTAGGGCAAATCTAATACTTCTAGAACCTCTTTGCTGGGCTACTGCCGTTAGAAGCAAGGCTAGGAGCAGATGGACGTCGCTCCTATTCTCCGAGGGTGGCATAATTAAATAAAGAGCTTAATCGAGTATACAAAATGAGTAAAAATGGTAAAGCCGCCTTACTTGGCGGCCATCGAAACCTTGAACGATCCAGAAGG
>DATDZX010000041.1:0-8384 GCA_036516715.1 Minisyncoccota bacterium
ACCATCCTACTCTATTTGATCCTGTGTCGGTAGTTTCCATAGCTACTGAAAATGAAGGAACGATTATAGAGATGGAAACTGAATTAATACTGTCGGATGCGCCCTGTTGGCTTGATGAGGCACCCCTGCCTGAAGAAGACCCCTATCCAGTCCTTGAAGAAAAGAAGGATGCCAACATCCACCTTCTTCCCCAACACCTTCTTCCCCAAAGCCGAGAAGCCGAAGAGGCGCTTCTTGTCTCCTTATTTAGAGAAATATCCCTCTTTAAGGAGCCAGAGGTGACAGTGCTAGAACCAGACAAGTTTTTCTATCGAATTAACGGTTTGATCTTCGAAGCTCTTCGCAAATTCTATCAGCAAGGGCGAACCGTCGATTTAATAAGCTTGTCGTATGACTTAGCCCAGTCTGACCCTCAAGGTGAGATGAGTTCAACTGTATGGAAACTGGTGCTTGAAAAACTCTTCAGCAGTCCGGCTGAGGAGAATATAAAGGAACATGTTCGTATTATTAAAGAAACCGCGTTATATCGATCATTGATTGGGACCCTTAATGGAAATGTCCTATTGGCCTATGAGTCGACGATGCCAGCAATCAATTTAGTCGAAAAAGCATTAGGCGATGTTTGGACCTTAGTTGACACTACAGTGGTCAGCGCGCCAGTACCAATGCGGGACTTAATGGTATCTCAACTTGATGTAATCCAAAGCGCCTATGAGAAAAAACAACTCGTCACTGGTATCCCTTCAGGTTTCATAGACCTCGATGAGATGACCGCCGGATTTCAAAAGAGTGATTACATAATAATTGCCAGTCGACCATCAATGGGCAAGACGGCCTTGGCCACCAACATCGCTCAATTTGCAGGACATGTTGGACAAAAAGTGTTGTATTTTTCTCCAGAGATGTCGAGGGAATCGCTTTCGATGAGGATGATTGGAGGAGAAGCGGGAATTGATCTTCATCGGCTGAGAGCTGGCTTTTTGGGCGACAAGGATTGGACAAAACTTGCCGGAGCCATGGCCAACCTCTCTGAAGCCAACCTCTTTATCGATGACACCGGAAGAATTACCGCTGAGGGAATCTGGACAAGAGCCAGAAGGCATATGAATATGTTCGGCCTCAGTATGATTATCATCGACTATATCCAACTTCTCTCTGTCCCTGATGAGCATAAGTCGGAAAACAGACACCGGGAAATCAATTCCATCTCAAAGGGCATAAAGTGGATGGCTAAAGACTTGAAAGTCCCGGTCATCGCTTTATCACAACTGAGCCGGCCAAAGACTAAGGCGGATCGAAGACCAAGCTTGGTGCATTTGCGAGAATCAGGCAGCCTCGAGGAAGACGCCGATGTGGTTATCATGATATATCGAGAAGATTACTACAACAAAACGGATGACAATCTGGGTATTGCGGAGTTGATTATCGCCAAGCAAAGAAATGGCCCCACGGGAAGCGTTAAGCTCGCCTTCTTGGCTGAATTCACGAGATTTGAAAATCTTGAAACACGACGATTGCCTATGTAAACCCCGCTCACGCGGGGTTTCTCTCACCTCAATCTATCCCCCAATTTTACAGTATCTTTTGAAGGAGTGGCCAAGACATAGCCAGTGCCTTTTGTATTTGCAAAACCTAAGGTGAGAACTTCGGAAACAAAAGGGCCTACTTTCTTAGGAGGGAAATTAACCACGCACATCACCAGCATGTCTTTTAACTCTTCTTTAAGATAAGCTCCAACTAGCTGGACACTTGATGTCTTGATCCCAATTTCGGATCCAAAATCAATCTTTAACTTAAAGGCTGGCTTTTTAGCCTCAGGAAAATCATCAACTTGGACTATCTTCCCCAGCCTGATATCTACTTTTTCAAAATCATCATAGGTAATCATTGCTTTTTCAAATCAAGACAGACAGAATTAATACAATATCTCTTTCCCCCTTTATCCTTCGGCCCATCATCAAAGACATGCCCTAAATGGGCGCCGCATTTCTTGCATAAGACCTCAGTCCGTATTACACCATGGCTAGCATCATTTTTAAGGTCAATCTTCTCAAGATTCACCGGATCGGTGAAGCTCGGCCAGCCAGTGCCTGACTCGAACTTGGTATCTGAAGAAAAAAGCTCATTGCCGCAGATAGCACAGGTATACATACCTTTCTCATGGTTGTCCCAATATTTACCGCTAAAAGGGAACTCGGTGCCTTTCTGCCTAGCGACATGGTAGAGATCTTCTGATAATTCTTCGTCCTTTTTTATATCATCCATTTGAATATTAAAGCACTCACAGGGGAAAATAACAATGAGCAGAGCCGACTATGTCGGCTCGGAAATAATGGCGTCAGCCGCCCTTTCGATTAAACTAACCTCAGCCTGATCAAGGCTAAGGCGATCAAAGTACTGGAAAGCTAGTGGGGTGACTACAAACTCTTCGGGTGATTGTAGATCCCTGTATGATCCAAACCCTGAGAGTATGAAATAATGGAACTGCTCATTAAGATCAGGGCTGAACGGGATAGCGCCAGAATTAGAGAAAACAAAAGGGCTACCACAAGAATTAATCCTCTGCTGAAGCTGATCAGCTCTTAAACGGATACAGGTTCCTTTTCTTTTCTGGACGGCCCTGACCAGGACCGCGCACAAAAAATCAAATTGACTGATCATAATACTCAAGAACTATTTAAGGTATAGACCTTTCAAATTACGACGTCAACATTACTCGGCAGATTCTTCATGCCTTCTCTCTTCCTCCGATATCATCGCTTCTGCCTCTTGAGGACTGGTGTCATCATGATCGGAATCTTCGGCATAAGGGTCAGGCGTCTCATTCCTCAGCTCCCCTTCTGGAGTTATGATGGCAGTTTCTTCTTTGCCCATACCGGGAAAATCATCTGGGATAGCAGTTTGCGGATCATTTTCCAGCTCTCTGCCTTGGGTTATCCTTTGTTTTTTATTCATAAGCTATTGAATTAGTGATTTATCGAGCTTTAGCACTTTGTCGTCCCCCGCCCGCACGCTTCCCCGGCCGTCTTGATTGCTGGTGGTTAGATATATTTTACCATCAGGGCCTAGTCTCAAAGCCCTCAGTCTTCCGAATTCTCCCTTAAAGAGTCTCTTTAGGCTTTTGGTTTCAGGGTTTAAGGAGTATATGGATTCGCCTCGGAGGCCGGTAAAGACCAGCTGGCCATTAATATATTCAATATCTCCAGGCGCCCATGTTTCATTAGGCCCTGAATGGATGAACGGCTTTTCCATGCCCGATCTCTCCTGGTCGCCTTGGATATTGGGCCAGCCATAATTCAGTCCCTTTTGAATGAGATTAACTTCATCATAGCCGGAAGCCGAGCCTGACCGGCCGTGTTCAGTCGCCCACAATCTCCCTTGGCTATCCCAGGTCAGGCCCTGAGCATTGCGATGGCCGTATGAGTAGACCGCATTCCCAAATGGGTTATCATTCGGAATCGATCCATCGTCTTTAATCCTTAATATCTTGCCCGCTAAAGAATTTGTATTCTGGGCATTACTAGGCTGTTCGGCATCGCCGGTGGTGATATACAGCAGGCCGTCGGGGCCAAACTCGACTCTGCCCCCGTCATGATTCCCGGCCCCAGGAATATCTTTTAAGAGAACTTTTCTATCAGAAAGCTGATAGTCTTTTAACGTATACCGGACTACTTGGTTAGTAATTTTAGATCCGGAGCTAGTGGTCAGATACAAATATATAAAATTATTTTTTGAGAATTGCGGATGAAGAGCCCCCCCCAAAAGCCCACCTTCTCCGCGGGCTTCAACTCCTTCTGGATATATCTCGTCATTCTTGCTTCCCAAAATTCTGATTACGCCCCTTCTTTCCGTGACCAGCATATTGCCATCGGGTAGAAAAACAATCTCCCAGGGAATCTTAAGACCTTGAGCAATAACTTCGGGCTTTAGAGATTCTGTTGATAGAGATGGTGAAGCCGATGGAGACGGAGTGTTTTCAGGCTTGGAAGGCCTGAAGATGATAAAAGCAAGCCCGATAAGGATAACTGCAACAATACTTATTAATTTAGCCATGGGGTGTACATTATGTTCATTATCTCTTAATATTAAACTAAAATTATATTTCCATGAACAACAAAGCAATATTTTGGACAGTCGGCATTATCGCTATTCTTCTAATAGCCTGGTTATTTTGGCCCAATAAGAATAATGGGGACTTAATGCCAGGAGAAACAGAAACTCCAACGGCTAGCCCGTCTCAGGCTATAAGCCCGTCGGCGGTTGCGAGTCCAACGGGGTCGCCTTCGCCAACGGTATTGCCTGATGGAACCATGTCTCTCTCTGGAGAATTAAAAGTATCTGATAATGAATCAAAAGGCAATCTTCTATTAGTAACCTCAGATTCAAAAATATATCTTCGGACCAGTCGGGACTTCAGCCCCCTTATCGACAAGCAAGTCGAGGTAATAATCTTAGGGACGATTGAGAGCTTTAGCTTGGTGACGATTAGGGAGAAATAAAATGCCCTACGTCGCTGTGAGGCCGCTAGACTAAATAAGATTGTCTGGCTAGAAAAGAGAAAAGCGTCGATTCTAGTCGGCGCTTAGTTCCTTTTCTAACCCTTCTAGTATGGCCTTAGGAAGCTTAGGGATACAGTCCGGACAATACCCAAGCTGGGTTTTTGGATCCATGCGCATTGATTCATGCATGGTAAGTTCACCGCACCAATCGCAAGTAGAGGCATATTCATTTACCGCCTCCATGGATCTGCCATCCACAGTGTCACAGAAATCGCAAATACCTGACAGCTCCACGTTCTTGCAGCGGGTATTAGGACTACAGCCTTCACCTAATATTGCTCTTAAATACCAAGTGGAAACTAGCGCTGGCATAAAGAATCAACATAATGATCTGAAACAAAAATGCCCGAATGGGGCATTTTTGTCAAAACAAGATAATGTTTTTAGACAGCTTCCTTTACGTCTCTCTCTATCATGGCGTGGCAATCAGGAACAGACATAACCGGCTGGCCAGGATGCTTTTCATCCATGTGTGCCTTGATAGCCGCCTCGTTCATCATGTCTTTAAGCTGGGCTACCGCCCCTTCCCTATTCTCCGCCTCGACCGCCGTTGTGTCTCCGCATGAACATGTCATCTGAAACTTTTGCATTGTCGTTTTGTTATTTTCTTCCAGTATACAGCTACTTAAGATTCTTAGCAAGGCCAGCCACATCTTCAACCAGTTCTTGTTTGACATTGGCTAAGGCAAAAGCCATCTTGAAATTAAAATCCGGAATTCGTTTAGCAATATCCCGAAGAACGGCTTCTTGATTGAAGTCGCCTTCCATGCTCCTCTTCACTTTATCAGCCTCTTCAGGCGTAAGCATGTTGACCATTTCCAAAAGCATCCTCGCTGCCACCCTCTCCTCGACAGCTGAGGCGACTTCGGGGTTCTCTTCCAAGCCAGCCTCTTTAAGGATGAGGAGGGCATAGTCATGGAGGAATTCTTTTGTATCTTGCTGAGTGTTCATTTTTTTCTCTTAGGTATTAATATTCTATGCGGTTTGAAGAAAACAGTAAAGGTGCCTCTAAGAAAAGAAGAGGCCATGCGAGACAAAAGAGGAATGCCTGTCCCCTCTAGCGCCCCTCGCCCGATCCTTCGACTATATCGAGCCATGACCTTATGGATCTTAAGCATCTCATCTTGCTTAGTGATTAAGGGCTGAGATTCGGCGGATATTTTTGATTCAAATTGAATCAATATATTTTCTGCTAAGGTTACATCTTCCTCAGCAATCTCCGTTTGGGCGGAGATAAAGGCGTCGATGATTTTTTTCTGCCTTTCCAGTCCAGAGAGGACTTCCTCTGACACAATTATCTCCGGCACTCTTGTTTTCTCTCTCAGAAGATCAACTCGGGCTGATCTAACCGCAGCCACAAACACTACCCATTCTCTGTTATTCAGCCTGTAGCCTAAAAGCTTTGGGTCTTTAGCGATCCTCTCATGTAGGGCAATGAGGGCTAATCGCGGATCGGATCCGTCTTCGTTTCTTTTCTTCTCCTGGATCATTCGCTGAGAATCTTCAATAGCTTTGGAGATATCTTGGAAGCCGGTTGCTCTCAGCCATTCTCTAGTCCCGCCGATAGTCCCGCCGGCAAAGGCGCTCGTTGCCAAATAGCCTAATACCCCAGCCGGAAACTGAGCTAGCCAGCCAATGACATCGCCGCTGGTGGTGGAAATGACATCCGCGGCCTTAGCGCTGAATTCTTGGATTTTCTCATTTACTTTTTGCTCCACGGCCACTTTGTACCAAGCTTCAATATCATTGACCAGCTTATTCACATACTCTTGGAGAGTATTGAGCCATTGGAGCCACTCTGATTCGAACTTGTATGACGGTAAATCAGGGACAGTGATGTTTATGGCAATGTTATCAAGAATTTCTATGGCTTTTTCTTTGGTGGCTTCGGTTACGGCCTCGTCCACATATTCCTGCCCAATCTCCATTGATTTGGGGACAGACAAAATACCCACAACTTTAGGCCCGACTCCCTGCAGGACCCCTGAGCCTTTATGCAGCCCCTTTAGAATGGTGGCCTTGTTGCCGTCCTTAATCGCCCTTTCAAGAAGCTCAAGATTAGTTCGGTCAAATGCCGGTAGTTCTCCTGAAGCAAGCTCTTTAAGGAGAATAGCTGCATCAGGATTTTGAATGGCCTCTCGGGTGCCCTTTAGACGATTGAGGGTTGTATTGCGAGAGTCTTTTTGTTGGGATGGTAGTTCAGCCATGTATATTCAGAGTATATCAGGCGGGAAGAGAGAAAGAAACAGTATACCGAAGGATGAGAAGACCGCCCTTCAGAGGCGGTCATGAGCAGGAGACCAAGCCAACTATATCTCCAGCCGTATCTTCCCTTAGTCTTATCCTCTTCTTTCGGACACTCTCCGGCAGATTCACAATATCTGGCGGAGCCTCAAGGAGCAGCTGGTCTAGTTCAGCGGCTAAGGAACGGAGGGTTTTTAAGGGTATGCCGCAATCAAGCTTAAGGGCTTGGGGCCCAATAACTGTAACCGTAAAAGACAGCCCGTCGCATTGGATCAGGTTCTTTTTGGCCGCCTTTCGAAGAAGGTCTTTGATGTTCCTGTATCTTTTCTGCGACCCATCCCACTGCAGTTGGCTGTCGAACCACCCGGGGAATCTACTCATGCGGACCATATCGTGGAGCCTTAAATCAAAAAACCGGGAATCAAGAAATTCATTGAGATAGTCTCGGGCAGGCTGAGACAAAAGGCCAATGCAGGCGATGAGAAGAACTTCGGGAGAATGGCTGTCAGACTTCATGGTATATCTGTACTTGCTGAAGTATATCTCAAATTCACAGATGTTTCAACATAAGTATGGAAAAATTATTCTATCTTTTGTACGATATATACAATGCCGTCAAATGCTACCAGTAGAACTTTTTTTCTTTTAATAATCGCCTTCATAGCAGGCAGCTTTTCAGGTTCAATATATACCAACAAGCTTTCAGCCGAGCATCGGGGGAAAATCATAAGAGAAGGCCAGGTTAAGCATATTAACCCGATTCTAGCCTGTGAAGTAGCCGATGCCGAGTCTTTTTCAGAGCTTATTCCTGTTAAAAATCATGTCCAGGCTATTATTGATAGCGAGATAGCGAAAGGTAATGCTGACAATATTTCTTTTTACCTTCGGGCGCTGAATAGCGGACGCTGGTTTGGAATCAATGAAGAAATAAAGTATTCTCCGGCAAGCATGTTTAAGACCATAATTATGCTGGCCTATTTAAAGCAAACCGAAGCGAATCCTCAGTTACTTGAAGAAAACATTAAATACAACATCTCTCCGACCGAGCAGAAGGTACCACTTCCTTTCCGGCTTGAAGCAGAAAAAACATACTCAGTGTGGGAGATCATTGAAAATATGATTATAAATTCAAGTAATGTAAGCTTGGGTGTCCTTCTTGAGCATATCGATTCTAAATTCTTGGATGATGTCTTCCGGGACATGAATATCGATGCTCAAGGAATTGACAAAGAAGAAAATATCGATCACATGTCCCCCAGGACATATTCGTTGGTCTACCGAGTCTTATACGGTTCCTCCTATCTAAATCGGGAAATGTCGGAGAAGGGATTAGAACTCTTAACCCGGACCCAGTTTCTGAACGGGTTACGAGAAGGCGTACCGAATAATATTGAGGTAGCCCATAAATATGGAAGCCGGGTCAATAACGGCAATGAGGAACTTCACGATTGCGGCATTGTGTATTACCCCAGCCATCCTTATTTAATCTGCGTAATGACTAGGGGCAAGGTGACTAAAAATCTAAATAGCTCAATTGCTAATATTTCAAAGGTAACCTACCAAGAGATGGATGCGTTCTAT
>DATDZX010000042.1:0-4228 GCA_036516715.1 Minisyncoccota bacterium
GCATTGAGCCTCTTTGAGCCTGAGTCATCATGAACCAAAATATCCCCAATATTAAAAGGAATGGCAAAAGTGCCTGAAGGATCGCACCGATAATAGTGCCGGCTCCGGTGTCATCTTTTACTTCAAATTTAACCGCACTGAGTTTATCGGTCTCAGCTCCGAGGTTGCGGAAAGTTTCAAACGCTGATATGCCCTGTTCTTTTCGAGCCGTGAACTCCTCGTTATTCTGGAGAGTGACCTTGAGATTGTCTTCCTCGACATCAACTTGCTTAACCTCGCTTGCGTTTATCTTTAGAACTACCTCAGAGAGGGGAAGGGTTTTTTCCTCCTTGAATGGCGCGTCAAAAAGGATAACAATACTAGCCGCAGCGATGAGGATAAAGAAAACGATAGATATATAGCGTAGTATTAATTTCATGATGCATTATTTTAGCATAAAAAAAGAGCTTCTGCAAGGGATCAGAGGGATCCCTTCAATTCTTCTATCTGAGCCTGGTCATCGAGGGCTTGAGCCATTTTTTCGACAAATTTATTAACAAATCCTTCCTGCTCCTGTTCAACTTCTTTCCACCCGGCTTCTTGCTCTTTTAAGTAGACTTCGATGTCTGCGACGAGCTTTTCAACTTGGTCATTTTCGGCTTCCAGGGCGGCTATGAGCTTAACCACGTCCTCTTCGGGAAGTTTATCGAGATTCTCGATAATATTATCTTTCATCTCATCATCCAAAGCCGACAGGGTCAAAAGCTCCCCTAATCTTTCGGCCATCTCTTGTTGTGCTTGGGTTAGCGGCATTATTCTAGTGAATTAAATTTAGTCATAAAGTCTTTTTCTATCTCTCTTGCCCTGGGTAAATTGTTAGTTATTTCATTTATTCTTTTCAGGAGCTCTGGATCAGGCGGGTTTTTCTTTAATAATTCTAAAATATTTTCCACATCTTTTACAACTTGAGGACTTCGCAATTGATTCAATCTTGACTTTAGCTCATCCTCAATCTGTTTAACTTTTTCTGGGTTGAGAATCCTATCTGCTGCTTCTTGACCTCTTACCTTAACAAATTCTTGTCTCATGTGGCCAATGGCTCGTTCAACTTCCCGGTTGATATAGGTATTATTCTCTTTAGCCAACATTTCCAAGGCGTTTCTTACTGCTACAGCCATCTCTTCTTCCGGAGGTGTCCATCCGGCCTCTTCATAATATTTTTCAAGTCTTTCTTTAATTACTCCAAGATCCTCTTTGGTTAGATGCTTATTACCCAAAGCTATAATATCTTCAACTACGCCCTTTATAAACTCCTCATTCTCTCGTGCTATTTTTTCTTTCCTTCTCTTAAACGGATTCAGTAAGCTCAAAAGGTTCCATTTTCTTTTTTCCGGCCCTGGAGCATTTTCTCTTGGGGCAGTTTTCTCTTTTTGCTCTTTCTCGTAATAGCTTTTGACCGCATCCATGAATTCTCTTGCGAACCATTTTCTTTCAAGGTCGGGAGTGGGGGATTTTGTGAGGTTTTCCTCTGATTCAAAAGCTTCTAGGCTGTCTTTTGCATCTTGCACCTTCTTCATTTCCTGAAGCTCCTCAAACGTTATGGGTAATGGTTCTGGTTGCGAATTAGTCGGCTCTGGGCTAATTTTTGCATCGGCGGCTAAGTCCGGTCCTGCTGATGGTTGCGGAATCTCTATATCCGGTTCTGGTTGCTGAGGTATCGGTGGAGGTACAATTTGAGGATCAAGAGTTGGTCCTAGATCGCGAGCCTCTGGTGGTAATGGTGGCGGCTGAACCGGTTCAATAATTGTCCCTTCCGGCAAATCTTTGCGAAGTTTCTTTAATTCTCTCTCGAGTTTTTTAACCTCCTTATCTATTTTTTTGCCCTCATTTTCCCAGTAGGCGAGTCCTTCAGGCCCGACACCAGGCACTCTCCCGGTTGCTTTAGCATGCTCAATCATCTTGGCTATCTGATCATTGTAGTAGGCATGTTTTTGAGTTAAGGCGTACTCTTTCTCTCGAATTTGTTGCTTGATCCTCTCTAGCTCTGGATTAGAAGCAGTTTCTGAATTGATCTGTTGATTCTCTGCTCCCGGTTGCATGGCTTCTCGATGATCCTTTTTATTTTTTAGGTCCTTCCAATATTCTTTTTCAATTCCCAGCGGATTCGATGGCCGATCGTTGTAGCTGATGAATCTATCGATCTGATCATCGGTCCATTTCTCGCTTTCTTCTAGCTCTTCACGGCCAGATAATTTGGCTTTTTGCTTCCACCAATCCTCCCGTTCCCTTTTTAATTCTCTAACCCTATCCCACTTTAAGACTTTTTCACTCAACTCAGTGTTTATTTCCGCAATACGATTATTTATTAAATCCAGCTTAGCTTGTTTTATTTCCTCGGAATCCGGGGTGGCTGTTGGCTGAGGTTCTGGATTTGCGGTGGATGGAGAGGTAGGTAGAGGCGGGGGAGATGTCGGCTCGCTTGACGGCAAGGGCTCAGGCTCCACATCCGCCGGCGCAGGTGCTGGGGCGGCTGAAGGAGGGGGCGTTGAGATACCCTGCTCTTCGTTGATTTCTTTTAGTTTTTGATTGTATGTATTCTCATCAATTAGCTCCAGGTCACTAAGTAATAGATGTTCCAGGGCTTTCTTAGGATCCGACAAATTTAAATCCCTAGCTTCATCAAGTTCTGAAAGGACTAGGTCATATTCCTCAAGATTTGCTCCTGGTAAGTTGGCTCTATTTGCTAAAGACACGTCTAAATCATCGAGTAATTTTTCTACTACTTGGCTTTTAGGAGATTCAGGTGATTTTTTTGCTTCTACCACGGTATCCTTATTATATACCGGAGTTTTTTCTGTGTCTAAGTATTCTTTTAGTTTGCCGGTAGGTTTTAAGTTGCCTCCGGATAATTTATTCAAAATTTCAGTAAGAGTAATTGTTCTGGGGGACGGATCATCTATCGGCTTAAGCCACATAGATCCACGGATTTTTCTTCCCTGACTAAATTTTTCAGCAATATCTTGTCCGGGAGTGGTTATAAAAAATCCGTTATCGTTTTTTTGCCAGATTATATATCCATCATAACCATGATGCAAAGCAGCGGCAGTTGCGCCTGGAGGAAGTCTCCTCCCTAGATCTACGACAATTTTTCCATATTCATCGGTGTCAATAATCAAACCTTCTTTTTCCATCTCCTCGAGAACTCTCAAGGAGGTCTCTATATTCTTTTTTTGGGCTTCCGATGTCTTTTCTAGGTTATATTTTTTAATTTCTTGAGGAGTGAGTATGTCTGTAGGGCTTTTGCCATCTTTAAAAAATTGTTCCAAATGTGCAAATTGCATGTGACCCCAAAGACCTACCAGCATTTTGTCATAGTCTGGGTATTTTTCGTAGTAGCTTGAGGGATAAGATAAATTATCAGCTTGAGTTACAAATTCAACGAGTCTATCTAGGTATGGTTCTTCTTTGAGCTTACCCGCTGCCGTTAGGCCTTCGTATAAGAGTTGTGTAGCTGATGTCGGCTCGAGACTAAATTCACTAGAGTGATGGTCAATATATATGGTAACCATCCCGTTTTTTTCCTTTTCTATGACAATGCCATTCTTGCCCCCGGTATCGATATGCATCTTTCCGGGAACAATATCGCCCTTTCCTACATATTCTATGCTCCTAACCTTTAAATTGGCTAACCTAAGCAGGCCTAAAGCGGCTTCCCCATCTAGATCTCCTCGCTGTTTTTCTTTTCCCGTTTCTTTGTTTTTACCCATTCCATGGACCGCTATCTCTATTTTTGAAAAAATCTCCTCGGCCCTTCGGTTAAATTTTTCTTCAGACTCCTTTTCCGTCAGAGCATAAATATCGCTGTAGTTAAAATCCGGATGCTCAAAGATTATTTCCGCCACTTTTCTGGAGCGCTCTATTTTTTTAGGGAATTTCTCGGACATATTTTAATTATCTCAGGTATTTGAATAAAAAAAATCCCCAGCAGGGGAGAAGCATCTTGCGATGTCTGTCTCCTGCTGGGGGTTGGTGTGTTACGCCTGTGCCGATGCGGTTGGGGCCGTCACCGTCCCATGCGAGGGTTTCTCGGTCCGGGCTCTGCCCAGGAACTTGTCGGCAGTCATCCCTCCGGTGAGGAACTTCTGAACGACCTTGTTGCGCGCCTCGTCTCCGCTGGTTGCGCGGGAGACGTAAGCTTCGATGAGGGCCGGGTCTTCATCCGTGAGCGTGGCCTTCTTCTCGCGAAGCA
>DATDZX010000043.1:0-28119 GCA_036516715.1 Minisyncoccota bacterium
CGGGGATAATAGAGAAAGATGTTCTGCCGGAATTATTCACTGAGCCGTTCGAGGCTAAAAGGCTGGTGGCTGAATTCGGGACAGAAAAAGGGATGGAAGAGATAAAAGTTTTTTTTCTAAGCCGAGCGGCTAGGAATGATAAGATCATAAAAAAACTTATTGCGCTGGATGTGCCTAAGGGATTTGTTGATTTTCACAAAAAAGGGGTCGCTTTCTTTAAGTCTCTTAACTACCAGTATCAATCAATAAGCGAGGCCGATAAGGATCCAGTCAAGGCTTTAATTGCCCTGAACAACTTGCAAGACACATATCTTCAGTCACAATATATTCTTTCAGATTTGGCTGGGATGATTAAAAAGCTTGATATAGACATAGAAAGCAAAGAATTCAAATCTTTCATTCTCCAACTCTATGACCCAACGCTCTAAATACACCCTCCTTATTATTCTAGCGATTCTTTTTGCTTCCCCCTTCATGGGCCAGGCGACTGATGTCCACTATCTGGTTAAAGAATTCACGCTTGATCCGGCGGCAAGATTAATCGCCAGAACCGTCTTTCAAAATTTGTCCCAGTCTCTTGTTTCTCAAATTCAAGGAAAGGGTAGAGATGGAGGACCGGCTTTTGTAACCAATTGGCGGAATTTTGAAACTGATGCCCAATACCGAGGGGAGGATATCTTCCGGGTTATCCTCGCCTCTTCTAAGCTTTGCGGATACATAGACGATGAGATCAAGAATATTTTTGGCGCCAAGACAAAGATACCCCTTGCCGGTATCAACACCCGAGTCGGCAGCCTAGAATCATTCGGCTCCAGGGTTAATTGTACATTGCCTCAAGGATTTGATTTGGCTAAATATCAAAAAGATTTTAAAGGAAACGGCGGCTGGCAAGTTTTTAGCCGGCTATCGGAACCTCAGAATAATTACTACGGTGTCCTCCTTGAATCACTTAATGAATTGGGTAAGCAAAGCGCTCTTGAAGTAAGTGCCGATCTTAATGAGGCCTTAGCAAATGATGGATTCCTTTCTGCCCGCAAGGGGCGGGCCGGGAATGATAGCTGCCAAGGCCGAGGTGCGAATGCAAAATGTGTTGTCCTTGGTAATGTTGTTACTCCCGGAAAGCTTCTGGGCGAAACGGTGGCTAATACCATAGACCAGGACCTAAACTGGTTGGTCAGTTCAGATGAAATATCCGAAGTAATGATTGCTGTTGTAAACGCAACTATCAGCCGGCTGGCCAACCTGGCAGAAAGCACCGCTTCTTATCCGGATCCCAAGCTCGACGAAGCCCAGCTATTAAAAGAAGAGTACTGCACAGCGGATAAACCGAGCAAAAGAGCTATCAGCACTTATGG
Organism: Minisyncoccota bacterium; assembly: GCA_036516715.1. GTDB lineage: Bacteria > Patescibacteriota > Minisyncoccia > 2-02-FULL-40-12 > GWA2-44-9 > DATDZX01. The sequence goes on from DATDZX010000043.1 coordinate 1,356, forward strand.
AAAGATATTTCCTGGCTATTCCGGGGGAGGCACCGACAGCCCTTGCAAATCGATAAGGAACAACGACAATCCCTACCCATACCAGCAATGTGTTTTGGCCTGCTTCAAGGCCGTCGGGGCTATCCCGGCTAACATATCCGTGCCACCTCTTCCCTCCGGCAGCTCTTTGCCTGAAAGTCCGAGCCCAAGTAGCGCCCCAACACAAACTACTAATCCCACAGCTAGTCCCACCCCTTCTCCAAGTACTTCCTCCCCAACGTCTCTTCTTTCTGACCTTAAAGCCGAAAGAGACAAATATGGTAATACCCTGACAGAAGATGAGGTTGGTAAGCTGCTAAACGCTGTGGCCTGGAAAAATAGAGGGGCGGGCTGGGTTTTACTGGGTAAATCATCGGGCGCAAATTGCCCTTCGCCTAGCGGCCCTAAAATCTCATGCGACTTCCTATATCATAAACCTTCCAGGAGCGGGTTTGATGTTTTAATCGACTCAGATTCCAAAGCAACGCCAACCTGGCAAGGGCCGGACACTGTTGTTAATAGCCTTTTAGCCAGTGGCCAGAGAACTCTAGTTGACCCCATCCAACCGTGAAGAAAACAGCCCGCCAACTATTCATTTTTCTTGTTGCTCTGTCTCTTCTTTTGCCTTTTATCTCCTTACCCCTAGAAGCGAAGGCTTGGTCCGCCACCGATTCTTTGTCGCTACTACTCAGCTGGGGCGGGGGTAGGTACTTCAGGGGCCTGGCCGTAGATGCTCTCACCACCATCTTTGAATGGGAAGGGAAGTTGCTCAGCACCATGGCCAATTTCATGAATTGGGCCATATATCTTCGGCCGTACCCCAAGCTGGCCGTAATCACTGGTGTTTGGAAGATTTTAAGGGATTTCGCTAACATGCTTTTCATCCTGGCCTTAATCTGGATGGCTTTTGCTACCCTCTTTGGTAAGAAAGATTACGCTTTCGCCACCCTGATCAAGAATTTCCTTATCGTCGCCGTCCTAATTAATTTTAGCCTTGTTCTGGGCGGACTGGTTATTGATACAACTCAAGTCGTTTCGAATATATTTTTAACCTCCATCGGTAACGTGGGGGATAGGTTTGGAGAATATCTTAATCCAAGCCTCCTTTTCCCGAACGCTCCAGAGGTTGGTGGCGGGGTAACATCATTTTCCCAGTACAGTAATCAGGTAGCGGATAAGCTGGGAGCGTCTTTGATTACCCTTATCTTCACTGTTATTCTTTTGGGGATTCTTTTATTCAGTTTCACTACCGCCGCTTTGTTCGCTTTAGCCCGAGTACCGATTCTCTGGGTCTTACTTACCATCTCGCCCATTGCCTGGATGGCATATATCATGCCCGGAACGAGAAAGTTCTGGAACAATTGGTGGACTGAGTTCGTGGCCTGGAATATTTTCTTGCCCATCTATCTCTTCTTTATATATATCGGCTTGGCTTTTTTGAGCAAACAAGGGGAAATACTAGCCGCGGTGGCAGGGACCCAGAATATTACCCAGGGGGTAGTGGACTCCGGATTAAGCTCTCTTACCTTCGGCCTATTTTTCTTCTATCTTTTCACCGCCTATATCCTTATTCAAGGCCTCTCTTGGGCCAGGTCCTGGTCTGTTTTGGCCACTAAAGGTATCGGGGGTAGTGTCAGTAAGAGGTTCGAATCAAGGATTGACTGGGCAGCTGGAACGGCTAAGAATATTACTGGTATATCCGCTGGACAGGCAGCCGCACAAAACAGATACAAGGCGATTAAGGAGGGGGCCACAGCAAGGTACGGACAATTCCAACAGGAAGGCTTCCAAAACCGCTTCTTAAGAAATATTTATGGCGGCAAATCGGCCCAGGAACAACGAGAGGCAAAATGGAAGGAACGGTTTGGCATTGAAGGATCTAAAGACGCGCAACTTAAAAAAGACATCGGAAATTGGAAGAATAAGTATCAGAATATGGACAATTCTCAGCTTCGGGCTCAGATGTCGCAAGGCCAAGAATATCAGAGGCTGGCTGCTAGAGAGATTCTTCAAAGCCGAAATCAACTTAGCCACGCAGAGCAGACACAAACATACGATCTTTACGCAAAAAATAATAGGATTAGCGCTGAAAAGTTTGCTGAGGGCCTTAACTACGGCAATATGTCTTCTGCTGACCGGGCAAACTGGATTAATAAGGTGCAACGAAATGAATTGAGAAAAAAGATTCAAAATACTCGTGCTGAAAAAGGAGACTTTACAAATCTGGCGGACATAAGGGCAGGCGCCACTATTTATACTACTGATTCAGAGAGGGCTGAATTTCTTAAAAAGGCAGGACGGCGAATCGCAAATCCGAGAGATCTTGCCCCACTTATATCTACCGGAAGTACCGAAGAGCAGCTAGCTGTAAGAGAAATCATGGCTGATAGGGGCGCATTGCGTGGTTCTGAATTACGAGATACCTACCTCCTCCATGGAGATGGTACTGAAGCAGCAAGAAAATTCGCTTCAGATAAGGTTAAGTTCGACAAACTTACAGCGGTGGACAGGGCTACATGGTTTTCTTCGCCCGATGTTACTGACCCAGATACCAGGAGAAAGGTGGTTGAAATAGCCATGGATAAAGGCGACTTTGCTACCAGTGCTCAACTTGAAAATGCCGCTCGCTTGGTTAACCCTGATGGCACTGATTTGTTTGAAGGCCTTGATGACAAAACTGAACTTTTGAAAAAGGCCCATAAAAACAACTTTCTTCAAGCTGTGCAAGCCGAGGCCACTATAACCGGATTGGCCCCTGCCACAGTTATGTCTGAACATATAAGAAGAGCAAAACCTGAGACTCTTGCTGAATTCTCGACCACGACTTGGAGTGATGCTGGTTTTGTTGCGGCAGTGGGAGCGAGAGTAACGGCCCTACAAACAGCCAATAACCGTAGAGTGATCAATGTCCCACCAGCTCCACCGGAAGTGGTGCCTGGGGCTGGAGATAACTTTGTTGCCAAATTAAGAGAGGCGGCTAGTAGTGATGCAACTAAATTGGCAGCAATAAGCACAATAACTCCTCCTTAATATGTATAGCCTATATAGCCCATATGAAGTTGACTTGGATAATTGTCTTCGGGACCGAAGAGCTTGGGAATCTTTTTCAAATAAAATAAAAAGTCTTCCTGGCCCACTTAAGCATGCCCTCTTTGCGGCGGAAACCGCCGCCTATATTCAAAGTCTTTGTCTTTTATACAAACTTTCCGATAGTCAATCGGCTGAAATTGCCAGAATCACTAGGGATATTATCTTGGGCGATCTGCTTGTAGGGGACATGGTCAAAGCCCTTTCAGATAAAACTGGTCTAGATCAAAATTCCAGCAAAACCCTAGCTGAATCTATCGCAAAAAAAGTTTTCCTTCCAGTTGTTCAAGAGTTAAAAGAACATCAAAAAAATAGACCTGAAAAAACAGGGCCAACCAAAGGCGAAATAAGCGACCTTAACCCCCATAATGTGGTAAACTTAAGAGAAGACAAATGAGATTTCAAGTGCCCCAATTCGTTGAAACAGAAGTTAAAATAATCGGCCCCCTTACTTTAAAGCAATTTCTTTGGGTGGCGGCTGGAGCTGTCCTTCTGTTTCTTTTCTTCAACACCTTAAGAGGTATCTGGTTCTTTGTGGCCGCTATTCCAACAGTAGTCATCGCCTGCGCTATGGCCTTCCTTAAGATTAATGACCTAACCTTGGTAGAATATGTGTCTTCTTTCTTTTCTTTCCTATCCTCTCCTAAAAGATATGTCTTCAAGAAAGCAACCGAAAAGACATACTTAAACAATGGCTAACAATTCAACCCAAAAACTAATCGAGGTTAGCGATATTCAAGACAGCATCATCTTAACCAAAGATGGCGCCTTGCATTCAATTCTTGAGGCCTCAGCCATCAACTTTGAATTAAGATCGGAAGACGAGCAGATTGCCATTACCCAGAACTTTCAAAGATTCTTGAATTCCATTGATTTCCCAATCCAGATAATGGTTAGCTCCCGCCAGCTCTCCATGGAGCCATACCTCCAACTCATCGACCAGGCGACTAACGGCCTTGCCAATGAGCTCCTAAAGATCCAAGGGCTTGAATATCAGAAATTCATCAAAGAGCTCCTTGAACTCTCAAACATTATGTCTAAGAAATTCTATATCTGTATTCCTTTCTATCCCATAGAGGCTCCTTCTGGAACAGACATTAAAAGGGGATTGTTGGGCTTCCTGAAGCCTTCTTCCAGACAAGGCCCCCAGTTGTCGCCGGAAGACATTGAGAAGTATCGGCCACAGATGCTCCAGCGGGTGAACCTTGTCTATGACGGCCTCTTGGGGGCCAGCCTCAAGACCAGGCTCTTAGAAGGCAATGAATTAGTGAATCTAATCTACGGATATTATAACGCCACCACTGAGGCGCCTTTAAATAAAGAAGCAACAACGGAATATGAATCCAAACAATAGCCCAAAAACATCATTGAGTGAGCTTCTCGCTCCTTCAGCCTTAGCCATCACCCCCAACTATATCCAAGTGGGGGATAAGGTGGCGAGGACTTTGGTTTTGGTTACTTATCCCCGCTACCTCAATACGAGCTGGTTTTCTCCAGTCATTAATCTTGACCAGGAATTTGATATCTCGATATTCGTTCTGCCAACCCATACGCCGGATGTTCTAAAACAGCTAAGAGACAGGCTCGCTAAGCTTGAAGCCCAGGCAATGGAAGAGGCATCAAAAGGAAAAGTCAGAGACCCCCTCCTTGAAACAGCCATCCAAGATATTGAAACTTTGCGGGATAAGCTCCAGCAGGGGACGGATAAATATTTTGAGTTGGGGATATATATTACCTTTTACGAGAAAGACTTAAAGAAATTAAACGAAACAGAATCCAAGATCAAGGGCTTACTAGAATATCAGTCCATATTCTCAAGACCATCAACATTTAGAATGCTTGATGGATTTAATTCAACTCTGCCTTTGACTCTTGATCGCTTAGCCACTCACACTTCCCTAAATACCGAGCCTCTTTCTTCTGTCTTTCCGTTCATATCATTCGATCTAACATCGAATAACGGAATACTTTATGGTATTAATACCCATAACAATTCCTTGGTGCTATTTGATCGTTTCAATTTAGAGAATGCGAACTGTACAGTATTCGGCATGAGTGGTGGTGGTAAATCCTACACTGTTAAGCTTGAAATCTTACGAAGCATGGTCTTCGGTACCCAGGTTATTGTCGTCGATCCGGAAGATGAGTACAAATACTTAGCCGAAACAGTCGGTGGTACCTCAATTAAGATATCAATTAACTCAGACCAACACGTTAATCCATTCGACCTGCCGATACCAAAAGAAGGAGAGTTTCCAGCGGATGTCTTTAAGTCGCACATTCTTGACCTTACCGGCCTTCTAAGGTTAATTCTGGGGAATCTTACCCCAGAAGAAAGCTCTATTCTTGATGAAGCCCTTCTCCAAACTTACGCCGTTAAAGACATTACGCCTGGATCAGACTTTACCCAAGCCACACCCCCCCTTCTTTCGGATCTCCAAAAAATTCTAGAGGGTCTCACTGGAGCCGAATCAATGGCGATTCGCCTTAAAAAGTATACCGAGGGAACGTTTGCTGGATTTCTAAACAAACCCACGAATGTACCCCTGGATAATCAGTTGATTGTTTTCAGTATTAAGGAGATGGAGGAGGAACTCCGGCCTATCGCCATGTATCTGATTCTCACACATATCTGGGTCACGATCCGACGAACCCTTAAAAAGAGAATCCTGGTGGTTGATGAGGCTTGGTGGTTGATGAAGTATGAGATTGGAGCTAACTTCTTGTCCAACATCGCCAAAAGAGCCAGAAAATACTATGCCGGCCTTACAACTATCTCCCAAGATATCCCTGATTTCTTGGCCAGCTCTCAAGGAAAAACAATCCTCACCAATTCATCTATTCAGATATTGATGAAGCAATCGCCGGCCGCAATTGATGTTGTCCAACAGACATTTAATCTGACTGATGCCGAGAAATTCTATCTCCTCGACGCCAGGGTTGGTTTTGGTCTCTTCTTTTTGGGCCAAAATCATGTTGGTATCAGAGTTGTCGCCTCCTATGCTGAAGACCAGATCATTACTTCTGACCCAAGACAGTTGTTAGAAATAGAAAAAGCCAAAGAAGAGTGGGCTAAATCACAGAAACAATAATGCTTTTTCTTGTTGCCAGCCAAATAGACCAAGGGCCCGACCCGGAAATAAATCGGGCTATCGCCTTGGCCATGGAACAGGCGATCCACCAAGAAGAGCAGAAGCTGGAAGCGGTTGTTGATGAAGGAAAATCTTTTCGGAAACCATCTAAGATAAAGTATGGCTTTCTGATTATTTGTGCTGTTATCAAAGATCTCCTCGATATCCTTGCTATTCCCGCCGCGGCGACTGTCGCTGGATATTTTGTCCTTAAGGCCATTTCGGTTGTTATTTCAGTTTTGATTCTTGCCGTTTTCTGGTTTACTAGAACCAAGCAAAAAAGAGCCGAAAAATATATCGATGAAATCGGAGAAGTCCTCGCTGAGATCCAAGAAAATATAGCCCATTATACCCGCCTAGCCCTTCGTACCGCCAAGATCGCTCGGCGAGTCCCGGGTGGGGGCAGAATTGCAAGACAGGTCCCTAGGTTATTGGTCAGAGCCAGAAGAGTGGCCAGAAAAAATCCGATCACTAAACTTTTGTTCGCGAGCGCCCTAGACCTTGTTCCCATAATCGACGTTGTTCCTTGGACATCTCTAGGAGTAGCCCTGAGTTATCTAGATGAGAGAAAAAGCTTCCAGAATGCATATACCGCGGCGAGTGAAGCCGAGGAAATGGTCCTGGAGCCAGCCTAAATGTCATTCACCAAAAACCAAAACATATTAATTTTTACCCTCCTCGTCGCCTTGGCTGGAACTTTGTCATACCTTTTTCTCCTTCCCCAAGACAACTCATACCAGAGAGGGGCCTTGATTGATCGCTTTGACACAGTGGCCACAACCGCAGAAGAAGATTACCGGCCCATTTTAGTGCCTTTAGGGAGCGACGAGGCTGTTTCTTTAGCATCTAGCCTGAAAGGAGAGGAAGTTTTGTATTATGAAGTCAGCACGGGTAGAACATATTCTTTTGACCCAAAGACTCGAACTAGGGAGGTTGTGTCAGAAAATATTCTTGAGGGATTTGAGCGGTCAATCTGGTCACCCGCAAGAAAAGAGGTGATATCTCTATTCACCACCCGCCAGGGCCAGGAGTATCGATACTACGACTTTGAATCAAAAATATCTACAACATTGCCCAAGGGAATATCTTCAGTTGTTTTTTCACCCGATGGCTCCCGTATTGCATACTTCCTCCAAAAAGAAGGTGGGGATAATCAAATAATGGTTAGCCGACCGGATGGCTCACTGCCAAAGGAAATTCTCAAAACAAGAATACCTTCATTAAATATATCTTGGCCTAAAGAAGAGATGCTTTCCTTGCAATATAAAAAAGAGGGGGGAGAAGGTGGCCTCTACACCCTCACTCTTTCTGGAAACTTAGAAAAAAAGCTGAGTGGGGCTCCATCTTTGTCCGTTCTTTGGTCTCCAAGCGCAGAACAGCTTCTTTATTCCACAGAAGACCCTAGCGGGGCCACAAGTTTTTATATTATGCGTGGCCAAGAAACAAAAAAGATTAACATTGAGGCTTCCTCTGAATTGTGCGCCTGGGACAACAACGAGGAAAATATTTTTTGTTTAGTATCATCGCGGGAAAGCGCCGGTGAGGTGGCCCTCTCCTCATTGGACGCCAAAACCTTAGAGACCACAGTGATTCGACCCAGACTAGATGTAAGGCCAAAAGAAGTCCTCTTGACTCGTCTTAACGGCTATCTTATTATTCTGGACCGCCACAACCAGCTCTACGCCGCTCCACTAAACTAACAGAGGCCCCTCGGCCTCTGTTATAACGGTTTAATCACTATTCTTCTTTGGGGTTCGTTGCCAATGCTTTCGGTGGTAATATCAGGATATGCCGCTAGCTCCATGTGGACGATTCTCCGCTCATGGGAAGGCATAGGCACCAGGGCTTCGGCTTTTTGAGTAGTTCTGACCCTCGTCACGGCATGCTTGGCCACGTCGATAAGGTAGGTGGCTCTTGATTTACGATAGTCGTTTACATCCAGAATAACAGGTAGCGTCTGCTTTGTTTTCTTGGTGAGGATGGCTTTGACAACATGCTCAAAGGCCTGTAGATTTTGGCCATTTTTACCAATGAGGAAGCGGGCGTTCTCGGGGGCGTAGACGGACACAGCCAAAGAAGGGGTACTATCATACTCGTTTTCCTTAAGCTCAACCTGGCATTCCAGGTTCATGTAGCCGGTGATCTTTCTGACAACGCCGGTGATATCTTCTTTGTGTTCTGAAATAATATTCATTTCTTCTTTTGGATATATGTTTGTTCGCCGATGGAAAAGAGGGTTGTGGCGATCCAATACAGAATTAGGCCGGCCGGCAACTTCCATCCGATAATTATAATGAAGAGGGGGAAAAAATACAACATTTGCTTATTTAGCGCCGCCATTTCATTTCCCGCTGCTAAAGAGGTATTGGCTGCGCTTTGCTTGGCTTGTAAGAACTGAAGGACACCAGCAGCTAAAACAAGGCTAATGTTGCTCTTGGTAATATCAATTAAACCAAGAAACATTTTGTTTATCACCTCCGGATTTTTAATAAAAGAATAGAGAAGGGAAAGGCTTTCTGGATTTAGCCCAGCGATAAAGGCTTGGTAAAGAGCAATTAGGATTGGGAGTTGGATGATAAGCGGGAGGCAGCCCCCAAGAGGATTAACTTTGCTTTCTTTATATAGTTCCATTATGGCTTTATTTTGAGCCACTTTATCACTTTTGTATTTTTCCCTAATCTCCTTAATTTTAGGATTCAGCTCTTGCAGCGCCTTCTGGGACCTCTGGGTTTTTATAGACAAGGGCAGGAAAATAACTCTAATTAGGACTGTAAGGATGATTATGGCCATGCCAAAATCATGGCCGGGAATAAAATTGTATATCGCTACAACGATATTAAATAAGGGTCGGTAGAATAGTTCTTGATAAATGGCCATATTTATTGAATGGGGTCATACCCGCCCTGAGAGAAAGGGTGGCACCGACACAAGCGGGCAGCAGCCTTTATGGCCCCTTTACGTGGGCCGTATTTTTCTATTGCCTCGAGGGCATACTCGGAGCAGGTCGGCTGGAATCGGCAAGGAGAGTAAATAAAAAAAGGAGGCTTAACTTGCCATAACCATTGAGATACTGACTTATACCTTTTGATAAAATTAGTAAGGATTCTTTTCATGTATTTATCTAATACTCTCTAGGAGACGGCGTAGTTCTTCTTTTGCCTCTTTAAGGTTTTCTTTGGCCTGACGAGACTGAACAATTACGATGATATCTGTATTTAAAACTCCTTTTTTGAAATATTCTCTCATCGTTTCACTGAGTGTCCGTCGGATTTTGTTCCTTTGAACAGCGCTTTTTGAAATCTTGCCCGAGACAACAACTGCTCCCCTCGATTTTTCTTTGGGAGAAGGTTTGTGTCGGAGAGTAAGCATCCGCCCCCTCACTGTCCGTCCGGTTTTAAAAATGGTGTCAAAATCTTTCTTTTTTCTGACCCGGTTATCTTTTTTAAGGGCCGACATTAGACGGTTAGTTGCTTCCGCCCTTTCCTTCTCCTCCGGGACAAGACATTTCTTCCAGACTTTGAATTCATGCGGGAAAAGAAGCCGTGGGTTCTGTTCCTTTTCTTCTTTTTTGCTTTAAAAAATCCCTTCTTCATTGTTAGATAATGTTTATTTTTATTATGAAGTATGGCATTTTACTCCGCTCGCGTCAATTTAATGGTTGGATTAATATTCCTGATGGTATTTTTTGTTTGTCAATATTTACTCTCAGTCTTCCACCTGATATAAACACCTTGTCCACTAGACTATACTCTTCCGTTCTTGTTTGATGAGAATATAATGAGGATCGGATATCACTAACCTCTACATGACAAACGAAGAATTATGGAAGGCGGTGTTGGGAGAGATGGAACTATCGCTTACGCGGGCAAATTTTACTACTTGGTTTAAGAATACTGCAATAATCTCTAGGGACCGAAACCAGATTGTGGTCAACGTCCCAAATGGCTTTATTAAGGAATGGCTCGAAAACAAGTTTAACCGGAAGATTTTGGATTCCATCCGCGGTCTGACCCCTGAAATCAGGGAGGTCCGCTATACCGTCGGCAAACCTAAGCCAGAATTAATCCGCCAAGACTTCTCGTCTATCATTATGGAGAAGGAGCTGGAAACCAAGGCAGATATTCCAGCCGATGCCGACATTGACCGAAACACCAATCTTAATAAGAGATACTCTTTTGACTCATTTATTGTTGGTTCAAGTAACGAATTGGCCCATGCCACCTGCCTTGGGGTAACTAAAGGGTTGGGCCGGACGTATAACCCTCTTTTCCTTTACGGCGGTGTAGGCCTCGGAAAGACCCACCTCCTTCAAGCGGTTGGCAATAAGGTGGCAGAGAACAAAGACCGAAAGGTAATGTATATATCTGCTGAGAAATTCACGGCTGATATTGTTGAGGCGATTAAAAACAAAACTATTGAGGATCTAAAAAACCACTACGCAAAATTAGATCTTTTAATGATTGATGACGTCCAATTCATCGCCGGCAAAGAGAAGACTCAAGATATTGTTTTCTCTACCTTTAATGAACTATACAGCAAGAACCGTCAGATTATTCTTTCCTCCGATCGACCGCCCCAAGCCATTACGGCCCTCGAAGAGCGCCTTAGATCTCGTTTTGGTGGCGGAATGACGGCGGATATTAATTTGCCAGACTACGAAACAAGGCTGGCAATCTTAAAGCAGAAGTCTATGGAAAAGAAGTATGAATTGGCTGATGACATTCTTTCATATATCGCCACCCATATTCAAAAAAATGTCCGCGAATTAGAGGGGGCTCTTAATAGAATTATTGCTTTCAGCCAAATATATAACCGGGTTCCGGATTTAAAGGAATCTAAAAGCATCCTCACGAGTTATTTGGCAGCTCCATACAAGAAAACATCTCCCCAGAGTGTTTTGAAGGCGGTAGCTGATTTTTACAGCATCTCTCTTCCTGATTTGTCTAAAAGAAGTCGTAAAAAAGAGGTGGTTCGCCCGCGCCAAGTCGCTATGTTTCTCTTAAGAGAGGAGACGAAGCTCTCTTTTCCTGAAATCGGACAAAAATTGGGAGGACGAGATCATTCAACAGTTATCCATGCTTGCGAGAAAATACGAGAAGAATCATCGATCGAAGAATCATTAAAACAAGAGTTGGTAATGATTAAAGAAAGAGTTTATAACTCTTTTGATAAGTAGTGGATAAATCGTGGAGAATATGGATAAGTGATTTTTTATCCATACACTCTCCTCTTATTATCCTTAATTTATACGAAGCTTATTAACAGAAACTTTAAAAAATAAACCTTCTAAAATTCAGATAAAACCTTCTTTAAAACAATTTTTAAAAAAGTTTTCAACAAAAATTATTCCCTTAATAGTAATAATAAAAATAAATATATTAAGTATATTATTATGAATATTAAATGAAACTAACAATAACTCAAAAAAATATTTATAAAGCTTTATCCCTAACCGAACGCGTTGTTACCAAAAACGCTTCTTTGCCTATTTTAAATAATGTTTTAATAAAAACAGAAAATGGGCGGCTTAAGATAGCCGCTACAAACCTAGAAATTGGAATAACCTGTTTTGTTGGGGCGAAAATTGACGAACCAGGAGAAATTACCTTACCAGCAAAGATACTAACCGACTTTATTTCCGCCATTACTGATGAAAAAATAATACTTTCTACAAAACAAAGCACAATGTCTATTGTTTCAGATAAATATAAAACCCAGATTTTAGGAGTTGATCCAAAAGATTTTCCAATTATTCCAAAGATAAAAACACAACCTTTTTGTAAGATAGAATCTAGCCTTTTAAAGGAAATACTTGTTTCCGTCGCTGACTCGGTGGCCGGCTCTGAAACCAGGCCTGAACTTTCAGGGGTTTTTCTTAAATTTAAAAAGGATAAGATAATCTGTGCCTCGACTGATAGTTTTCGCCTCTCTGAAAGGGTGGGGGCGATAAAAGCATCAGAAGAGAAAAGTGTTATTTTGCCCAAGAACACCGTCTCTGAATTAATTAGAATAACCAACGAAGTTGGTGGTTCCATGGAGGTGAGGGTGGGAGAAAATCAAATATCTTTTTCTAGCGATGATTGTGAGGTTATTTCTCGCCTTATCGACGGGGTTTACCCGGATTATCAAAAAATTATTCCAGAAAAGTCTCTTTCTCAGATTTTGGTTAAAAAAGACGAGTTGGAGAAAAATACAAGGTTAGCTGGAATATTTTCTTCTAGGATTTCAGATGTAAAAATAAGTAGTTCAAAAGACGTCCTGACAATTACTGCCCAAAACTCTGAAAAAGGAGAAGTGGAAGCAAAGATGCCAATCGTTCTTAAAAACGATCCATTTGAGGTATCCCTTAATTACCACTACCTCCTTGATGGACTTAAACACATCTCTTCAGAGCATGTGATCATTGAGTTTACTGGAGAGGGAAGCCCGCTAGTCATAAAACCAAGCACCCCAGAAAAATTATTCACCTATATTATTATGCCCCTAAGACAATCATAATGTTTAAAGGGTTATCAAAAATAGTTGCAAAAAAGAAGATTTTATACAAAGGTGCCGAGGCCACTAGCTTGGCGGTAGAGGATTTAGTGTATAGTTTTTTGTCTGAAAAAAGGAATCTCCAGCCCTTCATTCAAGATATACTTATTGAATATAATTTTAGAAAAAACAGCCTTGCGTTGAAAGCTAAGAAAAAGACTGTGGCCAATGAGCTTTCCTTTCTCCAGCTACCACTCCAGGGCTTCTTAAAGGCCCAAGGAGTTTCTCTTAAACAAATCCTTATAATGTAGCCACTAAAAGCTAGGAAGAGGTGATTCGGAAGGCGAAGGTGACGGTTGGTTCGGGGGGGTGTAGATGTTGGCTATCGGCCACTCCCAATTTCTAAACTGAGGGTCACCTTCTGGGTTAGAGGGGAATGGGCCCTGAGGGTTGTCTTTGTCAACATAATAAAGAATAGAATGGTATTCAGTAAAGCCGTCATCTCTGACATGGCTGTAATTCCCGTCCAACATTATTTTATTCACCACCACCGGATCGGCTTGGCGGAAAGATTCATTAGGCAAAACAGCCAAGGCTCGGGAAATGAAATAGTTCCACATTGGCCCGGAGGCGCTGACACCAGCCCCAGCGGCCGTCATTGGGCTATTGTCGTTGTTGCCATTCCAAACACCAACCACAAGATTAGGAGTATAGCCCACAACCCAACCATCTCGATTTTCTTGAGTCGTTCCTGTTTTGGCGGCGACATCTCTCCCCGGGATGTATAAAGAGCTGGAATAACCAAATACGCCGGCCCGGGCGGCATTGTCTGAAAGAATATCATTCATCTGGCGGGCGATTTGTTCATCTAAAACCCTCTCCGATTGGTCTTCTTTCTGCTCAAGCACGGCTCCACCCGAAGACTCAACTCTTTCGACGATAACCCAAGGGTTTCTAACACCATCATTGGCGAACACACCATAAGCGGAAGCAAGGTCAATTAGCCGAACTTCTGCTCCGCCGAGAACAAGAGACAAGCCATAGGTATTCTTAGGATCAACACTCACAATACCCATCTTTCGGGCCAGAGAGACAGTCTCTTGAATACCGGCCAAGTAGAGAGTTTTAACTGAGGGAATATTGAGAGATTGAGATAAGGCCTGGCGCAAGGTCACTGGACCTCGGAATCTACCGTCGTAGTTTCTAGGATGATAGCAGGCTTGGCCATACCGATCTCTAAGCTGGTTCCCGTCGGGAGAACATAAAGGGCTGAATTCTGTTTTTAAATCAAAAATAATTGTTGAGTCGGTGTAGCCTTTATTAAGCGCCTGGGCGTAAGCAAAAGGCTTAAAGGCTGATCCTGGTTGGCGGTTAGCCGTCGCCACGTTATAGTTGCCATCATTGGCTGAGTCAAAATAGTTACGGGAACCAACCAGGGCCAAAACCTCACCTGTCTTTGGGCTTATCGCCACCAAGGAGCTGTTCTTAGCCTTATACCTCTCGGTGTTTACTTTTGCATATTTAGCCACCGCCTCCTCGGCGAGATTCTGGAGATTGGCGTCTAAGGTGGTAATAATACGGAAGCCTCCGTTCTCTACCGCATCCCGACCATATTTCCGCTCCAAATATTCTTTAACCATAATCACAAAATGAGGAGCTTGGAATTTTTCCTCGCTCTTCTTAAATTCTAGTTTTTGCTGGGAGGCGGCACTGAATTGGTCGTTGGTAATGTAACTTAAGTCTTTCATCCGGGAGAGAATAAAGTTTTTGCGGCCCATGAGCTCGTCGACATGGTTGCCGTAAGGGGAGTAATAGCTGGGAGCCTTAGGCAAGGAAGCTAGAGTGGCAGCCTCGGCGATAGTCAGCTCAGAAGCACCCTTACCAAAATATGTCTTGCTGGCTGCCTCAATACCATAGGCATTTGATCCGTATGGGATCTGGTTCAAATACATCCAAAATATTTCATCTTTAGAAAATCTTCTTTCAATCTCTACCGAAAGGACCAATTCTTTGATTTTTCTAGTAAAAGTTTTTTCATCTCCAACTAAAGCCTTTTTAATTAATTGTTGGGTGATGGTGGAGCCGCCTTGGGCTAGTTCTAGCGACCCTATGTTTTTAAAAAACGCTCTCACAATGCCCTTAATCTCAAAACCCCGGTGGCTATAGAAATTAGAGTCTTCAGCCGCTAGGGTAGCCCTTTTTACGCTCTCAGGGATCTGTTCCCAAGGGATGACCGTCCTCTTTTCTTCTCCGTGGATGTCGTAAAGAAGAATTTGGCCAGTCCGGTCATATATTTTGGTTGATTCTTTTATTTTCCTCAAAGCGATAGATTCGGGATCGGGGAGCCGGCGTTCAAGATAAATGAAAAGAGAAAGGAATATTATGACCCCAATCACAAAAACCCAAACAAAAAGGAGGACAAGTTTTTGAATTAGGTTAAGAGCCTTCTTTTTGCTGGTGGGCAGGAGGGAAAGAAAAAAATGCTTAATGTGGCGGAGAGTTTTATCCATACTATCGATTGATAATGCCACAAAAACTTAATATTTACAAGAATAGAATTGCAGTCTATTATGCATTTAGGATGAATATTAAAACAATCTTAGAGAGAGGGGTGGACGAGGTTATTGAGAGGGACCACCTTGAGGGTCGCTTAGCGAAGGGAGACAAGCTCCGAGTAAAGCTAGGAATTGATCCCACCGCTAAAGATCTTCACCTTGGCCACACGGTTGTTCTAAGGAAAATGAGGCAGTTTCAAGATCTTGGCCACCAGGCCGTTTTAATCATTGGCGACTTCACGGCCAAGGTCGGAGATCCCTCTGGTAAAAACGAGTCTCGGCCCCAGCTTACCGACGAGCAAATTAAGGATAACCTAAAAGAATATTTGGATCAGGCTAGTAAGGTAATTGATATTAAAAAAACCGAGGTTAGATATAATTCAGAATGGTTGGCCCCAGGAGGAACGCCGTTCTTGTTAGAGCTGACAAGCAAATTTACGGTCGCTCGTTCTTTGGAGCGCGATGATTTCCAGAAGCGGTTAAAAGACAATAGAGACATAAGCGTCCTGGAAATTCTTTACCCTCTTCTCCAGGGTTATGACTCCGTGGCCGTCAAGGCCGACGTTGAGCTGGGTGGAACCGATCAAAAATTCAACCTCCTAACCGGAAGAAAAGTCCAAAGGAGATACGGCCAGGCAGAGCAGGACATCATAACCTCACCCTTGATTGAGGGTCTTGATGGAGTAAAAAAAATGAGCAAAAGCTTGGGTAACTATATTTCTCTTTCTGATTCGGCTCAGGATATGTTTAATAAAACCATGTCTATACCCGACGCTCTCATGGTTAAATATTTCACTCTTCTAACTGATGTCTCAGATACAGAAATAAGCCAGCTTGAAAACGACCAACTTAATCCATCTCTTGCAAGTCAGCCTCAATTAGAATGGAAAAAAAGATTAGCCAGCGAAATCGTCAGCCTTTATCACGGCCAAAATGCTGCCAAGCAGTCCCAAGCTGAATTCGAAAATGTGTTTAGTAAAGGAAAGCTGCCAGAAGAAATACCTGAACACAAAGGAGCCGGCCAATCAATTATTGATGTGATGGTCGAGAGTGGCTTGAGCGACTCAAGGACTCAAGCCAAGCAGTTGATTGATCAAGAGGCGGTAACCAGGAATGGAGAAAAAGTCGAGTGGGGGACCCTCCTTCAGCCAGGAGATGTGGTGAAGGTTGGTCCAAGAAAGTTTCTAAGGATTATATAGAAAACACCGCCCCTGGGGCGGTGTTTTCAGTTATTCAACTTCGTCTTCTTCTTCATCGTCATCATCTTCGTCTCCATCAGCGTCCTCCTCATCATCATCATCATCCTCATCCTCATCGTCTTTTTCATCCTCCTCCACCAAAATTTCCGTGTCAGCAATATCTTGAGAATCAAGACCCTGAGCCAAAAATGTTTCTAACTCTTCCATGCCATAAATACAACCGCAGCCCCGATCCGTATTTCTGCGAAATCCGGCTCTTTCGCTGTCGGTTTTTGTTATAAAAATTGTTAAGCTTTTATAGCTTGTTGCCCATTATACTGTGTGCACAACAAATTGCAATAGCTAAGGCATCAGCCGCATCATCTGGATGAATTTTATCCTTAATTCCCAGCAAAAGTTTCACCATTTTCTGAACCTGATCCTTGTCTGCCCGGCCATAGCTTGAGACAGCCTGTTTTACCTGTAAAGGGGTATATTCATAGACTGGGATCTTAGCCAAACCAAGGGCTAAAAGGATGGAGCCTTTCGTCTCACTGACGGCTAGGGCCGTTTTTTTGTTTTTCATAAAGAATAGTTTTTCGATTCCAGCGCAAGTCGGGGCATGAGAGACTATAATTTTTTGGATTTCCTGGTGGACATAAAGCATGTCCAGGGCTTTATCCTTAAACGAGGGCTCAATAACCCCATAAGCCAAAGGAGAGAGCTTACTCTTATCATATTGGACGACCCCAAAGCCGACGCGGGTCGTGCCTGGATCAATGCCGAGAATAATCATACTGATACATTTAAGGCCACATCTTCCACGTCATCGTGATTATCAAGGGCCTCCAATAATTTATCTAATTTTGCTTCTGCCCCCTCTGGCACCTTCTCGATGGGTTGATGGAACATCCAACTGACACTTCCCAGAGAGACCATTTTAGCTTCATGGCTTGAAAGAATGGATTTAATTTCGGATATAGTCCTGTTTTTGTTATCCGTCACTCCTTTTATCCGCATTGCCACGCCACCTGGACCAAGAGCCTCAACGACAATCTCTTCCAGCTGAGCAGCCCCTTTTTCTGAAACCTTTTTTACAGCCCGCTCGATATTTTCATTGGGCATGTTCATCGCCCGGGCTTGCTCAATGGCCGAAGCGAGGGAGGGGTTTGCTTTTGGGTCAGCTCCTTTGCGGGCGGCAAGAGTGATGATTCGGCTTAATTTAGAAAAAACCTGGCCACGTTTTTGATCGGAGGCCGCCTTTTTGTGACGAATTTGAGACCAGCGCGAATGCCCACTCATATTTAAATATCCAAAGTTTTCTTTGCGGGAAGATTTACGTGCTTATATCCATGCGACGTGAGAACTCTTCCTTTTGAGGTTCTAGCCAAAAACCCAACTCGGATAAGATACGGCTCATAGACCTCCTCTAAGGTGCTCTCTTCTTCGGAAATAGCGGCGGCAATTGATTTTATCCCTACCGGTCCGCCGTCGAATTTGTCGGCGATAGTGAAGAGGATTCTCCGATCAACCTCTTCAAGGCCATGCTCATCAATCTCAAGCATGGCCAAACTTTCTTGGGCAATTTTCCGGCTTATACTCTTGGCGTCTTTCATTTGAGCATAGTCTCTGACTCTTTTAAGGAGGCGGTTAGCCACTCGAGGCGTGAATCTTGAGGCATTAGCGATTGATTCTAGGGCCCCTTCCTCGATTGAGACCCTTAGCAATTTAGCGGACCGCTTTACAATCTCCCTGATTTCTTCTGGAGTGTAGAAATCAAGCCGGAAATTGACCCCAAAGCGGGATCGGAAAGGGGAGGAAAGCATGGAGATCTTGGTGGTGGCAGCAATCAAAGTAAATCTTGGTAGATCAATCTGGAGCATTTTGGCTGCCGTACCCTTGCCAATAACGATGTCCAGCTTATAGTTCTCCATTGCCGGATAAATAACTTCCTCCACATTTTTATTCAGCCGGTGAACTTCATCAACGAATAAAACGTCGCCATCGCTAAGCCCAGTAAGAATGGAGCCGACATCACCGGCTTTCTCTAGAGCGGTCCCGGAAGTGACCCTAAGATTTGCCCCTAATTCGTGGGCGATAAGGTGGGCGAGAGTGGTCTTGCCTAACCCCGAAGGACCGTGAAGGAGAATGTGCTCAATGGGCTCATTTCTCTTTTTAGCTGCCCCGATGATGACCTCAAGGTTTTGTCTTATCTTTGATTGACCGACGTACTCTTTAAAGTTCCTGGGCCGCAAGGCCTGATCAAGGACTTGATCATCTAAACCTTCAGAAGGCGAGGTAATTTGAGGCTTGACATCCATCTTTTAATTGATTAGAATATATACTGTAATTCCCGAAATAGAAGGGGATTTTCTTTCGGCTAAGCCTTACTTGGCGCGCCTTTCCAATCTGTAGGCAAATTGGGTTGTCGTCTAAAGACCTATGATCCAATCGGGATACTATCGAGTCGGATAGTTTGGTTTCGACTGGGCTACTCCTCAGAACTATCCTGCCCCACTTTTATTACTAAACTTGGGATCTTGCCTACAGATTGGAAAAGCGCGCTTTTTGCTACCCGACAACTCTCTCAATTTCATCAAATGAGGTAATACCCTCGATCATTTTCAGATAACCATCCTGAAGCATGGTAATCATGCCCTCCTGAACTGCCAATTTTTCAATATCAGATACGGCTGGATTCTGAAGGGTTAACTTTTCCATCGCTTCAGTCATGGCGAAGCCTTCAAAAACACCAATTCTCCCTGAATAGCCAGTCTGACCGCATTGGTCGCATGAGCTTGGCCCATAAACCAGAGTTGATTCAAAAACGTCTTTCTTAATCGCTGAAAGAGAAGATTGGACCTTGGCCAGTTGTTCAGGACTCAGCTTGCTTTCCTTTTTACAATGAGGACACAGTTTTCTGACTAATCTTTGAGCCATAGCTAGCTTAATGCCCGAGGCGACAATATGCGGCTCGATTTTAAAGTTCACTAGCCTAGGCACGGTCCCGGCGGCATCATTGGTGTGTAGTGTTGAAAGAACCAAGTGGCCGGTCAAGGCTGCCTGAAGGGCGATCTGGGCTGTTTCCCCGTCTCTTACCTCGCCGACTAATATAATGTCAGGGTCTTGGCGGACGATGGCTCTCAGACCGTCAGCAAAGGTATATTTTTTCTTCACATCGACTTGGGTTTGGGAGATGCCTTCGATGTGGTATTCGATGGGATCTTCGATGGTTATGATTTTGCTGTCAGGGCTATTTAAGGCCTCGATGCAGGCGTAGAGAGTTGTCGTTTTGCCTGAACCAGTTGGGCCAGTAGTCAAGATGGCACCTGTTGGCTTTGAGAGTCTTTCTTTTAGGAGGGCCAACAATTCTGGCCTCATGCCTAAATCGTTAAGCTTCGTCCGAATGGTTCTTGGGTCGAGAAGTCTCATGACCAATGTTTCCCCGTACTCGCTTGGCAGAACCGAAACCCTAACCTCTATTGCCGATCCTTTGTGGTGAATGGTGAACCTACCATCTTGGGGAGTCTTATGAATATTCAGCTGAAGGCCCGAGAGGACCTTGATCCGATTCAGAAGCTTCACATATGTTTCCGGGTCTACAAAACCGATGTCTTGGAGAAGGCCATCTAAACGGTAGCGCAGGCGGACCTTGTTTTCTTGGGGCTCAAGATGGACATCGGAAGCCGAGGTTCTCAGGGCACCAGCAATAACAATTTCTAGAAGCTTGGTAGTCGAAACCTTTTGGACCTGGGCCTGAAGATCCGACACGTCCTTTATCTCCGCCTCAAGCTTGGCCAGATCTTCTTCCTCGATGTCGATAGAGCCGACCTTAAATGTTTCTTGGGTCTTCACCAGGGCGTATCTGCCCCAGGCTCTTTCCAGGGAGTGGGGAGAGGTAATAATGAGGGTAGGAATATACCCCTGGGAAGAAAGGGAGGCCAAGACATCTTTGGCCTCTTTAAGTTCAGGGTCACAAGTGGCAATCGTTAGATTCTTGCCTGTTTTGAAAAGAACGGCCAGCAAGGCGCCCCTCGCCTCTGGCTCTGGGACTAAGGTTAAAGCCTCAACATCAATTGGAGCCGATGAAAGGTCGGAAAAAGGCAGCCCAAGCTTTTGGGCCAGAGCCCGGTATTGATCCTCGCTGCCTTGAAGGCGGATTTCAGAAAGTTTCTTTTCCAACTCCTCCTGAGTCTGAGAAGATGATTGTGGCGGCATTGTTAAAAGTGTAACATTTTCAACCCCGATGCCTCAATCTAGCCCAGTTTCCCTTTTTGTAAAGGAAATTTTGTGGATAAGGGCAAGAACTTGACCGAATAGCCCATTCTTGCTACCATTTGTGTGTCGATTGTAATTAGGGTCCGCTATGCGGGCCCTAACTTCTAAAAAACTAAATAACAATTAAATATGCTTGACACAAAACAATTCGCTTCGGCTATCAAGCAGATCGCCGAAGAAAAGGGAATCTCAGAGCAAAGCGTCTTTGAGACCATTGAGGCTGCTATTGCCGCGGCCTACAAAAGGGAATACGGCCAGAAAGGCCAAGTCATTAGGGCCAAATTAGACATGGAAACCGGCAAACTGGACGTGACTCAGGTTTTCTATGTCGTGGAAGGAGCGGATGAAGAAGGTAACATAACTGGACCCTTGCCGACAAAGCTGGCAGAAGAGAGACCGGACTTCCAAGACCTGGAAAGCGGCCGAAGAGGAAGACCGGAAGAGAGCACCCCTCAAGAAGGGGAGGAGCTAAAGATAAAGTTTAATCCGGAAAAATACATTCTTCTTGAGGAAGCCAAAAAAACCCAGAAGGGCGCTAAGGTCGGCGATGAGATCATTACCAAGCTTGAGCCGAAGACCGAATTCGGCCGGATCGCCGCCCAGGTGGCCAAGCAGGTTATTATCCAAAGGCTCAGAGAAGCTGAACGGGGCGCCATCTATTCCGAATTCAAAAATCGGGAGGGTGAGATTGTTAGCGGAGTCGTCCAAAGGAAAGAAGGCCCTTTAGTTTTTGTGGATCTAGGCAAAACCAACGGCATCCTGCCGCCGGTTGAACAGATGCCCACCGACAATTATCGCATCAGCCAGCGATACCGCTTCTATCTTTTAAAGGTAGAAGAGACATCTCGGGGCCCAGCCGTAGTTCTCTCCCGATCCCACCCCAAGCTTGTAGAGGGTCTTTTCCGAATGGAAGTGCCGGAGATTGATAGCGAGGCCGTCCAGGTCAAAGCCATTGCCAGAGAAGCTGGCTCCCGGACCAAAATCGCTGTCGCCTCAGAAGAAGAGGGCATTGATCCTATTGGCTCTCTTGTTGGCCAGAAAGGGGTTAGGGTTCAGACAGTCATTAATGAGCTTTCAGGAGAAAAGATTGATATTATTTCCTGGGCCCAGGAACCTAAAGAATTCATTGCCAATGCTTTTTCTCCAGCCAAGGTTCTCAGTGTTACTCTTTTGGATGATGTAAGGAAGCATGCCTTAGTTGAGGTTTCTGATGATCAATTCTCTCTAGCAATCGGTAAAAGAGGCCAGAACGTCCGTTTGGCGGCCAAGCTGTCTGGCTGGAGAATTGATGTCCGTTCACCGAAAGAAAAAATGGAATTCCCTGAATTAGAAAAAGCAGAAGGGGAACCACCTAAAGATGGAGTACAAAACGAATAAAGGAAAAGAAGGTTTGGAAATTGAGATATCTTTGGATAAGGATGAGCTTTTGAAATACATAAAAGATGTCGAGGTCCAACTAATCCAAGATCTTGAAATTGATGGTTTCAGAAAGGGCAAAGTGCCAGTTGAAGTGGGTCGGAAATATTTGGATCCTGAAAAAGTAAGAAGCCTGGCTCTGGAATATGCCGTCGAGCGGAGCTTAGCTGAGGCGGCCAGAAAAGGAGGGCTTGAAGTCTACCAAGCGAATAAGGTGGAGATTAAAGAGAATACGGGGGAGAGCCTCAGATTCACCGCTGTCCTTACCTTGTTCCCTCAAGTCGCCTTCGGAGATATTAAGGATTTAAAGGTGGAAAAAAAGAAAATCGATGTCGTGCCCAAAGAAATAGATGAAACCATCGAGGCAATCAGAGTCTCCCGCGCGAAATTTTTAGATTCTGACCTTCCGGCCCAGGAAGGCGACCGGGTAGAGATCGACTTTGATGTTAAAAAGGATGGCCAGAGCATTGAAGGAGGGACAAGCAAAAACCACCCCTTAACTATTGGCAAGAAGGCTTTTATCCCTGGATTTGAAGAGGCCTTGGTGGGGATGAAAAAGGAAGAAGAAAAGAAGTTTTCTTTAATGGTTCCCAAGGATTATGGGAATAAAGACATTGCTGGCCAAAAGCTAGATTGCACAGTTACCATGAAGGACATAAAAAAAGTCCAGCTGCCAGAATTGGACGACGCTTTTATCCAGGGCTTGGGCAGGTTTAAAAATAAAGAACAGCTGGTGCTAAACATTGAGGAAGGCATCAGGGCAGAGAAAGAGGAGAAAGAAAAAGAAAGAGTCCGGTTGGAAGTTTTAAATAAAATTATCCAAGCCTCTGATTTTGATGTGCCTGAGACTTTCATTGAAGATCAACTAAGGCAAATGATTGAAAACTTCCATCAAGATCTCCACCAGCACGGCATGGAGTTGTCGGTATATTTAGCCAGGTTTGGTAAGACAGAAGATGATTTAAAAAAAGAATGGCGGGAAGATGCGGCTAAACAGGTGAAAATGACCTTTATTCTTCGCCAGATAGTAAAAGACAAAGGGATAAAAGTCGATGGCTCAGAGGTGGAAGAGACCGTGAACATGGCTCTTCAGTCTACTGTGCAATCAGGCCCTCAGCCCCCAATAGACATCCAACATTTAAGGGCCTCTATCTCGGCCAAGCTAGTCAACGAAAAAGCCCTTCAATATCTAGAAAAGGAGTACGTAAGTTAGAAAACGCCCGTGAGGGCGTTTTCTAATAAACCGAGAATTCGTGAGGCTTGCAGTAATATGTATTCTGATATAGAATATTTTTGAATTGTTTCGCTCCTTTCCTTCTGCTTCGGATGAGTCAGAGGGAAAGGAGCGATTTAGCACCGAGAGCCTCTCGAGACTCCTAGTCTATATATATATTACTATACTTTTTCGATTTTGTCAATATGTTCCAATCTTTCCGATACTCCAACATTTTTCTCCGCTTAGGCTTAGCCTTCGTTTTCTTATGGTTTGGGATTGATAAGTTTTTCGACCCTACCTACTGGCTCCAAGCTTGGGTTCCTCAATCAGTCAGTCAATATGCTTTAAATTGGGGGATCCAGCCGAACGACCTTGTTTATGCGGTTGGTGTTTTTGAGACGCTTGTCGGGATCAGTCTCTTGGGAAATCTTTTTGTTCCGTTATTTTCTGGATTAGCCATTATTTTCCTTTTGGCCATAACTCTTTTTCACGGTTTTAATGAGGTGATTGTTAGGGACGTTGGATTAATAGGGGGCCTGCTGTCTCTCTTGGTCTGGCCTCGCCAAAGAAAGCTCTTCTTGTAACCATGGCACCTCTATATTTTGATTATGCTGCTTCCACACCTTTGGATGTTAGGGTTCAGAGAGAAATTAGAAAAGCGGAAGCCCTTTACGGGAATCCGTCTTCATTTAATGGGAAAGGAAGAGAAGCCCGGGAGGCTCTTGAAAGGGCTAGGACTAATGTGGCCAAGTTTCTCAATGCCCGCCCCAGAGAGATAGTTTTCACTTCTTCAGGATCAGAAGCTAACAACTTAGCAGTTTTGGGATTGGCTAAGCATTTTAAAAAAGGGGAGATCATTGCTAGTGCCATTGAACACCCCTCACTTTTGGCCCCTCTCAAAAAGATTCCTCAAAGCATGAAGTATTATATAGCGCCGGTAGATTCAGAAGGAGTCATTAAATTAAATGAATTAGATAAGCTGATAACCCCCAAAACAATTCTTATTAGCCTTATCTACGCTAACAATGAGATTGGGACGATTCAGCCGATCAAGAAAATAAAGAGAATTATTAGGGAGAAAGAAAAAGAATACAGTACTAAAATCCTATTCCATATCGACGCCTGTCAGGCCACCGGATACCTGGAGATGAATGTCCAGAACCTGGGTGTCGACATCTTAACACTTAATAGCTCTAAGGTTTATGGTCCTAGGGGCGTCGGGGCTTTGTTTATAAGAACAGGAGTTGTTCTTGATCCTCTGATTCACGGCGGTGATCAAGAGGCTAGGCTCAGGGCCGGGACCGAAAACTTGGCCGGTATAATTGGATTTGCCAAAGCTCTCTCCCTGGTTAAACCTCAAGAAGGGGAGAGGCTTAAAAAGCTCAGAGATTATTTTTTTGAAAAGATGCCAGCTGTTCTGCCGGAGGCCATTATCAACGGAGATAGGACAGAGAGGTTGGCTAATAATATAAATATTTCACTACCCAATCTTACAAGCGAAGAATTGCTGTTAGAATTGGATAAGTATGGCATCTCAGCCGGCAGCGGATCGGCTTGCACGGCTCGATCTGTTGAGCCGTCACATGTTCTAAGGGCTATCGGAGTTCCAAAAGAATATCTGCAGGGAGCGTTAAGATTTTCTTTAGGTCGAGGCACCAACAAAAAACAAATTAACCAATTATCGGGCGTGCTTCCAAAGATTGTTCGCAATTTAGAAAAGAGATTGAAAAGCCTCTAAATATGAGGTAAAATACAAAAGCGTTATTTATCTTAGTCCCCGTAGCTTAACGGATAAAGCAGCAGCCTTCGAAGCTGTTGATGGGGGTTCGATTCCCTCCGGGGACGCAGGAAGTATCCGCCCATAACTCAATTGGTAGAGTAGCGCCCTCTTAAGGCGAGTGTTCCAGGTTCGAGTCCTGGTGGGCGGACAATGTAGTTTTGTAAAACCAAAACCGCCCATGAGGGCGGCTTGGTTTATATCACCTCAATTCGGATCTTCTTGAGTCCAAACTGAAGGGCAGACTGTCGGTCAGGAAACCAGACGTCTACTCTTTCCGTGTAGCGCTTGTTCATTCGGTCCTCCACGATAAAGATCTTATCACCATAAATGTCTGGAATTTTGATGGCAGTACCGAATGGCAAGAAGTTTGCAGCGACAACACCATCGCGGACATGGGTTCCCCAAGCCGTAATGAATGGGGAATCGTCGGTCTGGTCGGGAGTAGACGAATATCCAGTAGCAGCAACCACGTATGCCTTCTTTGTAGCTGGCGCCTTTGAGGCGGCAGGAATAACAGATGTGGCAGAGAGAGCTGATTGAGTGAAAGCTCTTCCTTCGGGTTGCTTCATGGATGAAGCCTGTTTTCTAATATTGTAATAGAGCGAATCGAACGACCAGCTGTCTTCGCTTACAGATACGACTTCTTTCTCGCCGAATCCAAGGAAGGCGGCTGAGGCAGTGCTCCCCAAAAGGGAAGTGGCCATAACGATAGCTAAAGCTGCGATAAAATACTTGTTCATGGTTTTAAAAAGGGTAATTTGAGCAAACAAAAAATGGCTGTTAAAGCCATCCTTTGTAGTAAGCTCCTTTTTGTAGCCTACGAGGATATTATACCATACTTTGTAGGTTTAAGTCAATACCCTCTAAAAACCAGCCTAAATTGTTATTTTAAGGATTAGTCTATCTGGGCACCTTCTTTTTCTTGAAGGGCCAGAGGACCTTAAGCATGGAAATGCCCCGACGGGCTGATATGATGATAAAGATAAAGCCAACCACTAACAGGAACCCATCATAGCTCCATCGGGCCGGATCTCCATCTGAGAGTCTAAGCCAAATGCCGAACTCATCAAAGGCTAAGCCGACCCCAAAACCGTAGAGAAGAGAGATGAGGTATTTGGCTCTTGGGGCGTCATCAAATACTAAAGCCAAGTATCCAGAGATAGTTAATATGATGATTCCCCAGGCATAATGATGGACATGATATGAATAAAGCTCGATAAAGAATTGAGGGTGGTAATAACTTATTAGCCTGGCTCCGCCGAAGGTAAGAAGAAAGGCAAAAGCGATAGGGAAGAGAAGATAGAGATACAAACCCGGCTGGTCATCTTTGACCTTTTCTTGGATTATATTCTTTCTTGTTATTCGGAAAAGAAATTCAAACATTAGCTCATTCCAATTAACCTTGAAATTACAAATAATCCCAGGAGAGAAACAAATCCAAAGAGAATTGCGAATATACGCGATGAATCATCTCCCGTTTTCCGATAGTGGATGCCTGAAAAAACTGATCCTGCAATTGCGAAAAATATTCCTAATGTCATCTGTATGGGATTAGCCTAGAGCGGGTGAAGGGGATCGAACCCTCGTACCTGACTTGGCAAGCCAGTTCACTACCACTGTGATACACCCGC
>DATDZX010000044.1:0-11010 GCA_036516715.1 Minisyncoccota bacterium
ACAGTCAAGTGCGTTTGACTACTCCGCAACACCCCCAATAATTTGTTTTAAAAGATTACTATACCATTCCTCAAACTGAATATAAAGCTTTTTGTCGCAATATCTCACATGAATTAATCCCCATGGCATTTTATCTGTCAAGGTAAATATACTTAGGAGTATATCTGAGTTGACTGAGCCGACCCCGAGATTTGAACTCGGAACCCACGCATTACAAATGCGTTGCTCTACCATTGAGCTAGGTCGGCATATTATCATTATACCACTACGCCGCCTTTTTATCCGCCGCCTGAGAATACTTTTTCAGAAGAAGAGTATTCGTCGGATCCAATGACTGCGCTGTTTTGTATGATTCCACCGCATCAGCATAATCCCCCATCTTCATGTATAGGTCGCCAAGTCTTTCATAGAGCCCCACATTCTTAGGGTCTTTGGCAATCTGAATAATGATAGCCTGTTCTTCCTTTCTCAGAACTTCCCCTTCTTTCTTAAGGTCAACCTGCATCTTCGGTTTGGGGTCCCATTTTTCAATAACCTTAGGAGCCTCTTGGCTAGGGCTTTCGGTCAAAGATGTTGTTCGATGCACTTTCCTTATCCTTTTAATGAGAGATTCGGAAAAATGATCGAGCTTAAGGGAGATAACGCGAAGACGCCTTAAGAACTTTTCTAGCTCGACTAAAGCAACCTGCCGATACTCCTTGAACCTGATATTCTTGAATCCTTCGGTTAATTCAGGGAAGTAATCATGAAGGACAGTTTCCCCGAACTCATGGGATTCAGGGGTCAGCTTTCTAAGAAAAGCTGTTTTTCTAAAAACGATGGCGCTGATGCCAACGAGCGAACCGGCAATCAAAAAAAGAGGGATGGCGATAAACATGGTTTAGATTTCGAAAAGGTCGAATCTTCCTATTTGGATATTCTCTCCTAATTTAGCGATATGTTGATGAAGAAGATCTTTGATAGAAATATTAGGATCTTTGACGAATGGCTGTTCCATAAGCTCTTCGTCTGAAGAAGGCTTCATCGCCGCAATATGCATTGCTAGATCCCTAGCTAGAGTCTGGTATTCCTCGTTTCGAGCCACAAAGTCTGTTTCGCAGAGCACCTCCACCATCGAACCTAGTTTCTTGTTGGTATGGATATATGAGGCAACTATGCCTTCTTTTACTTCCCGACTAGACTTCTTGGCGGCGATATCCATGCCCCTGGCTCGAAGGATCTCTTCAGCTTTTTTCTCGTCTCCTCCCGCTTCATCTAAGGCTTTCTTAATTTCATTGACAGAAAGACCGGTCGCCTCACGTAATCTTTTTATTTGTTCAATATCCGCCATCTACTTATTGGTTAATTCTTCTTTAAGGACATTAAGGATTAAATCAACTGATTTTTTTGATCGATCATTGGCAGGAACAATGTAGCTTGCTTCATCCGGGTTGGCATCAGTATTGGCAATGGCGATTACCTTGACTCCAAGGCGCCTAGCTTCTCTGATCGGTAAAGCGCTTTCCTTTAAAGAAGAAACAAATATCGCATCCGGGACGCGAGGCAGTTTTTTTAAGCCATCAAATTTTATCTTCATCTTGTCTAACTCCTTGCCAATCATTGTTCTTTCTTTTTTGGTGTATTTCTCGAATTCACCTGATTCTTTTTGCTTTTCCATCTCTTCAAGCTTTTTAACCCGGCCACTTATGACTTTAAAATTAGAAAGAGTGCCGCCTAGCCAGCGATCAACGACATATGGCATAGAAAGAGCTTGGGCAATATCTTTGGTTCCATCTACTGACTGCTTGGTTAAGCCGACAAAGAGAATAAGGCCACCGTCAGCCAGAAGCTTGCGCATATACTCCAAGGTATTCTTTAGCTGAGCCTGAGTCTTTAAAAGATCGATAATACAAATACCGTCTCGTATCGTAAAGACGTATTGTTGCATGGCTGGATGAAAAACCGTCTTTTTGCGGCCAAAGTGCATCCCAGCCCTCAACATATCCTCATAAGTTACCTGCGGTATATCCATATTAATTGCCTATGTATTGTATCTTAAGAGAAATACAAAATCAAGAGAAAGCCCAGGTGTGAATGCTTGATTGTTGTCCGCCTCCAATACCCTGGTCCCCAGGATGGGGACTCTCATTTAGACGCTCGTGGAGAGGGTGGGTTGGGCGACTTCATCAAGCAACCAGGGTAGAATAAGGATAATATATCAAATATATATGTCCAGGGAATCTTTGACTTTTGCCTTTAAATACCATATACTCTAGACAATATGAAAACCGATATCCATCCTCAATATTACCCAGACGCCAAAGTCTTCTGCGCCTGCGGCAATAGCTGGACAACTGGGTCAACTATCCCTGAAATTAGAACAAACATTTGCTTTAAATGCCACCCTTTCTTTACTGGCCAAGAGAAGATCGTCGACACCAGGGGCCGTGTTGAGAAATTTAGGAAGCGCCAAGAACGCTCCACTCAAAAGAGATCTCCCAAAAAGAAGTAGGATTTTAGCTCTGGAATGACATACGACTGGCAGCAACATCAAAAACCTAAGAGTCCTCACGACGAGGCCATTATTGAAATCCGAGCCGGAGCTGGTGGCGATGAGGCGGCTCTTTTTGCCTCCGACCTTTATTCAATGTACAAGAAATATGCCGGCTTAAAGGGCTGGCGTTTTGAGATTGTAGATACAAATCAGAATTCCTTGGGCGGATTTAAATCAGTTGTTTTTGAGATTAAAGGCAAGGATGCTTTCTCAAAAATGAAGAATGAGTCCGGCGTCCATCGGGTTCAACGGGTACCTAGGACGGAGAAAAGCGGCCGGGTCCATACCTCAACTGCGACCGTCGCTGTTTTACCTAAAGCCAGTGAGAGTGATTTGGCTATTCGACCAGACGAAATTGAAGTGTCATTTTCCAGAGCCGGCGGACCTGGCGGCCAAAATGTTAATAAGGTGGAAACGGCGGTAAGAGTGATGCATAAGCCAACCGGGATTGTGGTTTCTTCAAGGTCTGAAAGAAGCCAATCAAGTAATCGGGAAAAGGCCATGGAAATATTAAGATCAAAACTGCTTGAGATAAAGAGAGCGGAAGAGACAGGGAATATTACCGAAGAGAGAAGGAAGCAGATCGGAACCGGAGACAGATCGGAGAAAATAAGAACCTACAATTTTTCTCAGGACAGAATCACCGATCATCGTATCAAAAAAAGCTGGGCCAATATCGATCGGATTTTAGATGGTAATCTAGATTTAATTTTTGACTCTTTTGCGTAAAAAGACCCGCTATGCGCGGGTTCCCAGCCTCTCTTCCAACCTGCCCTCTATTTTCTTATAAAAAGTACGAATATCTTGAGAGATTCTTCGACTGAAGCTGGACAACTGGAATGTCACGCAATTCAAGTAAGGAAGAACCGCTTGCAATTCTGCTTCCATAACCATCCAAAGATCAAGAAGCTCTTGGCAATTGACTACCGGATCATCAACCTCCCCGATCGTCCGGCGCCAAGAAATGCCGAGGCTCTCCAAATGGCTTATAACCGCATACAACGGAGATAAACTCTGCAGAAGCTCATAATAGACATCGGTACAGTCATCTCTCTCAGTTGCATCTTCAAGCGCTAGAAGCTCAGCCTCCCTTAGGGAAAGACCAATACTCTGGTCTCTGAATCTAATAACAATTGCGACCCTACTATTCGCCTTTACAAACCTCGGATTTTCCGACTCATGGACGAAAGTGAATCCGTGAATCTGAAAGAATTTAACGACTTCCAGAGCGGGCCCAATTGTGAGGTTGTTCGCTGATAGGGAGTAAAGGATGTTTTCCATCACAACTCCTTGGGATATATTACTAGAGAAGAATAGGAAGTCAAGAAAAGACCGCCTGTCTTAGGCGGCTTTTTCTTGAGGAGCTTTTTCTGCTGGGACCGGGGCTGGCTCCTCAGCTGGAACTTCTTCTGGTTTGACCTTTTCAATAACTTCAACGTCTTCGACTGTCTTTTGATCGCCCTCTATCATCTTCTTAAGCTCTTCCTCTGAAAGCGGTTCCTGAATTGTAGCCAGAATATCATCTTCATTAGCTGAAAATTTAACCTTATCCCCCATCTTAACGTCTTTCAAAAGAATCTGATCTTTAAGATTCTTTAGGCCAGAAATATCAATCGCTATTTCATGAGGCAACTCTTGAGGCAATGCCTCAACTTCAAGTTCGTTAACATTCCTAACAAAGATACCACCCAATTCTTTTACGGCCGGAGACTCGCCCTCAAAGACGACAGGCACCATGGCCTTAATCTTTTGATCAAGCCTGACTTTGCGAAAATCGGCATGAATAACTGCGTCAGTTAAGGCATCTCTGGTCACATCATGAATGATTGTTGGGTAGGCTTGACCATCAACCTGAACATATACCAAGGTCGACTCCCCCGCCTCTTTTAATACCTTATTAAACTCCTTAAGAGGGATTTGAAGAGGAATTGAGTCTTGGTTATTGCCATACAAAACAGCCGGGACGAGTCCCTCTTTTCTTAAGTTCTTTACTTTAGAGCCAAGAATGGTTCTAGGTTGAGCATTTAATTCAATTTTCTGCTTCTGGTGGGCCATGTAGTTTAGAAATACTAATACATTTTATGAGATAAGACAAGGGCCGCTCAGGGAGCGGCTTTGGGGCCTTTAAGTTTAGACATCAAGAATGTGTGGAATTGGGGCCGAAACATGATAGCCGACCAGCAATATGAATATAAAATCAGTACGGTTACAACGAGGGTTTGCCTCAACCAATAGATAGGCATGCTTCCGGCGATTTGGAGGGTAGCCGAAAAACTAAAAAAGTAGATAACAATAGTTAGTAGAGTAATGAATAATCTTTTAGCCTGATAATTGGCCCGGGTAATTCGCAATCTAATTTGGTTATCTCCAGTAGTATTATCGACCTGACACTGAAGGTCGGTAATATAGCTGTCATACATGGATAATCTCGCAAGAGACAAGCGGAAAAGCAGGCGAAGCAACAGGAGGCCAAAACCTACATTTACAACAACGGCCCATACCTGATTAATCGAGAGATCTAGCTGGGGCGGTAGAAATCGGAAATGAAAAACCATATGTCAATGAGCCACAAATATTCTACCTGGTTTTTAAAAAGCGTCAAAGAGCGCCTAGAAAGATCTTGTTTTTAGCAATGACAAGCTTCTTGATTTCTCCGACCGAAGAAGCTAAATATTTATATGGAGTTGTTTCTTGGGGACTGTTTTCTAGGCTCTCTTTCAAGGCTTCTTGGTAAGCCACTCTTAACTCAGTATTAAAATGGACATTCACTATCCCGGTTTCGATGGCTAAACCGATGTCTTTGTCGTCCAATCCCGAAGCGCCGTGAAGAACAAAAAACATCTCTGGTAATTGTGAAACAATCTTTGCGAAATGGTTGATATCTAGTTTCTCTACTTGATCAGTAACAATACCGTGGATATTACCAAAAACAACCGCCAATCTATCAACCCCTGTCGTGGCGACAAAGTTAACGGCTTCTTCCGGCTTGGTATAGTCTTGGGAGCTAATCTCAATTTTCTTTTGAACCTCAGACGACCCTCTTAAGTAACCCAACTCCCCTTCAATAGAAATGTTGGGATTTTTAGATCTGGCATAGTCAACTACCCTTTTAGTTAGTTCGGCATTTTCTTGGAATGAAAGCTTAGAGCTATCAATTAAGATTGAGTCGTAGCCAGCATCGATAGCGGCTTTACACTTTTCAAAACTCTTAAAGTGGTCGGCATTTAAAAATACCGGAAAGTCAAAATCTTTTCTTAATCCCCCGACAATACCGACTGCCTCAGGCATTCCTAAAAATTCAGCCTCGCCTTCTGATGTCCCGAGCATGACACAGGTAGCCCTAGCCTCTTTTGAGGCTTCAACTACGGCCTTAGCCACATCTTCTGTGGCAAAGTTAAAATGTCCAATCGCCTGCTTTTTTTCTTTTGCTTCTTTAAGGTATGAGTTTAGATTCATAAATCGATATACCCTTTGATTATATTCTCCTCTACCAACGCATTCATTGTATCCCTTCCAAGGTGACCAGCAAATACCCTATTCCACATAGCCTCTCGCCGATGGTAGAGATACTTAACTTCTCCTTTTTTGACAGTTGTCATAACGAGGTCAATGAGATTGGAGCCAGTCCAATCTGTATCTGACCATTTTCCTATTCCCTCAATTCCCAATTTAGATTCTACCCTCCTAAGGTCTTGGCCAACCAAATACCAATGCTCAGCTTCTGGATTAACATGATGAATAAAGAGGCGAGGATCGTCAGGATCATCCTTGGCTAAATATCTTTGGATTATCGGCCAGCGAGATACTTGCTCTTTATCAATCTTTCCGGCATCAAGCACATCCCCTCTTAACAAAGACTGAAGCTTAGCTACGAAATCATGATCCGAGGCGTATCTTCTTAAGAGGCCAGAATAAAACGGGACCTCATGGAGGTAATGGAGAAGCAAGAGAAGAGTTCGCAATGTCTCCCCTGGTATTATCTCTTGGTCTTGGATAACAAAGATGATTCCAAATTCTTTGAGATGACTAACATTGTGGAGTTTCTTTTTTAAAAACTTTTCAGCTATTTGGGGCCACTTGGGATCAAGAATAACTATCTGGACATCTCGATCCTCGAAGTCCTGGGAAGTGATGCCGCCATAGGCGGTATCAAAGAAAGAATGCATCCATTGATCAGTTTGGGTAAACCGGAGAGAACTCATTACTGATTCGAAGCCTTCTTTATCCATAAGCTCATCGACTGAAGAGTAGTGGAAATAGTCTAATAAATTAAGAGGTGGATTATTTTTTAATAATTCAACTGCTTTTTCTCTCCTAATGAAAAAACCCTTGGGAGAAGTATATATACTAAGAGCTGCGGCTGAGATATTTGGGCCATATTTACTAGAGATACTTCTATCAATATCAAATATCTCCTGCTCAAAGGATGGTTTAAATTGATTTTGTTCTAATTCTTGAATAATTAATTCAAAAACATCCCTCTTGTTGCTTTTGGAAACTAAAAGCTGGTCAATCTTTTCTAAATATTCAGCCCTTACTCCCAAAACCTCACTTATTTCCTTGTATTTATTATCTATTGACATTTATGTATAATACGTGGTATAATTATATAGTTACGTTTCAAAACATCAGAGAGGTGCGCATGCGAATGAAGTCGCGGCGCCGTTCTGCCAAGGACGGCATAGCGTAGCTCCTGTCGGGGAGCGGAAAACACCGGCCGGGCACCAGCGCTCGAAAGGATATTTTTCCAGGCTGGCCATAATTTTCGCAAACAACGGGCCAACGCGACGCTGTTGGCGCCAACGTAGGTGCGGCGGCGCAGGAATCAACAGAGGAAGTACTGCGCCGCCTCAACCGCCGCGTGTGACCCACGCGGCTTTTCTATTTCAAAGATTCCCTTTTAACATCTACTAGCGGCCACGGTCCCCAATCATCTTTTTTTAATATTCCCGCCTTTGCTCCATACTGCGTGACTACCGATGAGGCATTAGCGGTACCGAACTGAATCGCTTTTGATATATCTTCTGACCGTATATATTCAGAGACAAACCCTGAACTAAAGGCATCCCCGGCTCCAGTTCTTTCAACAATCGGTGAATCAGGAACACCAGCGGTATATATCTCTTGGCCGTCAGAGGCAGATACTCCTTGAGGGCCTTTAGTCATAACAAAAATGCCCTTAACAAGTTCGTCCATAGTTTGGAATATCTTCTTCTCCTCAATATATGGAATACCAAGAAGCTGAGAAGCTTCTTCTTGATTCATAATCACGACTGAAGCATTTGAGAAAAGAAGCTTTAACTTTTCAAGACCATGATCTAATTCTTTCCCGCCAGGGTTGGTGGCGATTTTAACACCTTTCTGAGCTGCCCAATTTACGGCCCCTTCTAGCACGTCATAATGGCCGCCGAGGCTATCAAGAAATACCCAGCT
Organism: Minisyncoccota bacterium; assembly: GCA_036516715.1. GTDB lineage: Bacteria > Patescibacteriota > Minisyncoccia > 2-02-FULL-40-12 > GWA2-44-9 > DATDZX01. Next base: position 7,967 of record DATDZX010000044.1, read on the forward strand.
TGTTTCAAGCTCTTCCAACCGAAGCTTATCTTTACTAAAATGCTGCCCCTCACCCTTATATGAAATGATGCTTCGCTCACCTGATTCATGAACCAAAATAACAGAATAGGCCGTAAGGTCGTCATCATGAATTTGAAAATGGCTTGTATCAACGCTTTCAGCATTAAGCTCGGAGAGGAGACTATCGCCGTTAGCATCTTTACCAACCACCCCGATACAGGCGGTTTTTAGGCCTTGATGAGCAAAAGTTACCGCCGTATTGGTCCCTCCGCCCCCACTTGTAACTACAATCTTTTCGGCCTCAAGCTTTGAGCCTAAGCCCATGGCTAAAGCTTTGCCAGTTTGGAAATCCTTACCTTCAACAATCTTAAAAGACGAGGATGATAAAAAAACATCTCTTGTAGCTGATCCGATTGTTACTATGTCAAACATATTATTGGACTGATTTCTTTAAGTTCTCAATGGCTCGAGCCGGATCAGCGTGTCCCCAGATATAGCTGCCAACAATGAGGCCAGTCGCCCCGGCGGCGACAACTTTAGGAGCCGTGTCAGGATTGATACCGCCATCGACATATATGGGGATGGAAGGATAATCAGAATGAAACCTTGATATTTTATCAACCACCTCCGGCAAAAACTCCCGCCCTGAAAATCCCGGGTGGATGGTCATAAATTGAATATACTCGAAGAGATCAACCAATTCAATGATTTCATGCACAGGAGTTTCAGGATTTAATACTAATCCCACTCCTTTGCCATTCAATTTAATTTGCTGAAGAATTGAAGCTGTGTCTCCCCTCGATTCTTTATGGATAAAAATTCTATCAACTGGTGTATTGTACCATTGGGCTAACTGCTCTTCAGGCTGAACAACCATTAAATGAACTGACCATTTAATAGAAGAGGTTAGAGTTTTGATTTCCTCGTAGCCTTGGATGGTCGTATTGGGAACCAAAACCCCATCCGCGATGTCCAAGTGGACTCTGTCAACCAAAGATTCCACTTTTTTAAGCTTAGCTTCTAATTCTTCTTTGGTCTGGACTAGGATTGAGGGAATAATTTCTATCATCTATGTATGTGGCTTAGAGCATACTCTTTGGACCCGCCTACTTTTTTGCCAGGGTTAAATATATTCTGAGGATCAAATATGTTTTTAACCCTTTTGAATAATTCCACTATCTCATGACCATACATTTGTTCAAGGAATGGGGTCCTGATCAAACCATCATTATGCTCGCCCGTAATGGAGCCATGGTAACTGATAACTAAATCATATACCTTCTGCGACAATTCGGGAATGATAGATCTGTCTTTGTTATTCCTCAAATCCATAAAAGGGATGATATGGAAGTTCCCTTCTCCAGCATGGCCGGCGATGGTGTATGTTAAATGAGGGTAATGATCCAGAATAACATCAAGCTTGGGTAAAAATTCCGACAATACCTCTGGAGGAACCACGATATCATCTATGAAAGGAGCCGGCTGAGTTTTCTTTGATATTTTTCTAAGGAGGCTGTAGCTCTCTCTCCTAATGGTCCAGTACTTATCCGCCTCCTTTTTATCCTTCGCCAAGTGGGTTTTTATCTTAAACTCTTTCTCTAAGGCTTGGGAGCAAGTTCCCGCCTGCCTAGATGCTTCTTCTTGAGTTTGGGCACTAAATTCAGCTATCAATACCAACTGGGGTATGCCACCTCTTAGAACCATGCCCACTTCCGGCAGAAATTGGAAGAATAGAGAAAAGGCTCCCCCTTTCATCTTCTTAATCATATACGGCAAAAAGCGAAGAGCTAACTTAAAAGTATGTTGATCAAACGACTCAAAGCTTTCCGGCTTAAAAGAATTGACGGTCTTGATGACCTGGCCCAAAGGCTTTAAGTCGTTAAGAAATATAACCAAAAGCTGGCAGAATGGATTGGGCTTTACTAACTGAAAAGTAATTTCAGTTATGAGGCCAAGGGTGCCTTGAGAACCGACAAAGAGTTTGGTTAAATCAAATGTTTCTCTATTCCACACGTTCCAGAGAGCATAGCCGGCTGAATTCTTTGAGACTGAAGGCCTGGCTTTTTGGATCAGATCATATTGCTCTTCGATCAGATCATATATTTCTCTGTATATCCTACCTTCAAAAGTGTGCATCTTCTTCTTTTCCTCAAGTTGGTCTTTATTCAAAGGTTCGAAGATATATTCATGCCCATCGCTCAAGACAACCTTTAGTTTCTTTGTATATCTTTCAGTCTTACCGTAAAGGAGAGATTTTTCTCCACCAGAGTTGTTGGCCACCATCCCGCCGACAGTGCAAAGTTCTTTGGAGGCAGGATAAGAAGGCAGTAAAAGGTCCCTCTTAGAAGCTTCTTTTTCAAAATCTCGGTAATATACCCCGGGTTGAACAACAGCTTTATCCAACCCAATATATACGATATTTTTAAAGTACCTTGTGAAATCTAGGATAATGGAATCATTCAAGGGCCCCCCGGTCATATCGGTCCCAGCCGAGCGGGCGGTCAGCGAAACAGATGGGTCTCTTGACCTCTCATCTATAACAAATCTTACCAAGGTATAGAGGTCAGAAGCATCTTTAGGATAAGTAACAGCTTCTGGACATATCTCAAAAATACTAGCATCACGACAATAGTCTTTTATTTTGGGGCCAGTGAGGGTTCTTCCTTTAAATTCTTGTTCAAATTTTCTAAGATCCATGGTTCTGGCAGACCAAATATAATTCAATGGCATCCTTGGCCATATGCTTAACTTCTTTAAGGCTCCGGCCAAAAGTAAAAACTTCAGGCAGGGCGGGAACTTTTATTATGTACGCGTTATCTTTAAAATCCCATTTCAAAACTGCTTTATATCTCCTGTTTTTTACTTCAATTCTTATTTCTCGAGGCCTCTTAATTTTCATGCTTATTCTTCAGATTCAAGATCTCTGATTTCATTGATTCTCCTTATGTATCTTTCTTCGCCGGAGAATCCTGTTTCTAAAAATACTTTGACGATCCCTTTAGCTTCTTCTTCAGGTGTATGGTCGGAAGCCAAAGCCAAAACAT
>DATDZX010000045.1:0-5642 GCA_036516715.1 Minisyncoccota bacterium
ATTAGGGTTACAAATGGCCAGATCGAGTCTTTGTCTGGTGCCTGTCCAGAATCAAAGGTAAAACAAGTAGATACTTCTCATGAAACTTCTTCAGCTGAAGAAAAGACTGAAGTGACACCTTCTGAGACGGAGACACCAGAAGAAGATATTGTAGAGTCTCCTGAGCCGTCCCTGACTCCAGAATCAACACCGACTCCGGAAGCAACGGAGATAACTACTCCATCGCCGACGGTAGAATCAACGCCGGAAGCAACTCCAGAAACTACGGCCATTCAACCAGCTAATGACCCTGAACCTACAAGTTCTTCGGAACCAGAACCCTCCCCTGAAGGCGAGGATACTACAGAATAGAAAATCCAAATTCTCTAACTAGATCGGTAAGAATTTGGATCGGGTTACACTCATGATGTATCTTTCATATATAACACTGCCCATAACCCAGCCGAACTGGGGCGTAAGCTAGGGCTGAGCCTCTCGAGGGTAATCGAGGTAATATATCTTTGCGATAAGGCCGACCCAATTGCAGTTATACTGGAACCCGCGTACTAAAAACTTCATACAGGGTTCGGAATAGTATGAGACTGGAGGAATAAATCTAAAATCCCCTTAAAGGGGTTTTTAGATTGTCTCGGCTCAGATATTACTTTGTCATTGTTGCTAATATAATCTAAATGAGGCAAATAAATCTATTGCAATATCGAAATGATTCTAAAAAAGAGATAATTTGACGGGACAATAGGCCGCTCAAGCTTCGCATGCTATCATTTCCAAAGAGTGCAAAAAACTGCACCTTTTGGAAATATACGCAGAATTATGTATTTATAAGAAAACTGTATCTAAAAAGCCCTTGCATTTTACTGGTTAAACATTAAAATAAGCTAAAGAACTGAATTATTACGACCTTTGGGCTATGAAATACGAAAAAAAGCCTATTTCCGACATATTGCGCTCAGCAAAAACAGTCTTTACCTTCAAAGACATCTCTTTAATTTGGGGCAATAACGATAAAAAGACAACCATAGATGCTGTAAATTACTATGTAAAAACTGGCGAGTTGCATCGTATCCGCCGCGGTATTTATTCTAAGGATAAGAACTATGACAAACTAGAATTGGCGACCAGGATCTTCACACCTTCTTATGTAAGCTTTGAAACAGTCTTAACTCAGAGCGGTATCAATTTTCAGTTTTATAATAAGATTACGATTGCCTCTTACCAGACACGCGAAATAGTGATTGATGGCCAGATATATTCTTATAAAAAAATTAAAGACTTTGTGCTGACCAATTCTGCCGGAGTCGAGCACAAAGGCGAAATATCAGTTGCAAGCCCAGAACGCGCATTTTTGGATACTATCTACATTCACAAGGATTATCATTTTGATAATCTGGGTTTTTTGAATTGGGATAAAGTTTTTGAAATGTTGCCTATCTATAACAATAAACGAATGTCAGAAAAAGTTAATGAATTTTTTGAGCACGATAAAGTCGCAAAATAATTATGACTAACTCGACTTTCGATATATCGGTTCACAAAAATATCCTTTTTCAGATTCTTAAGGATGTTTATTCCGATACCACAATCGCGCCCCTATTAGGTTTCAAGGGCGGTACGGCGGCTTTTATGTTCTTCGAGCTCAACCGTTTCTCGGTTGACTTGGATTTTGATTTGCTGGATGAGGGTAAAGAAGACTATGTTTTTGGTCGGATCGAACAGATCGCCAAGAAATACGGCGCAATCAAGGATTTCGGACAGAAACGATTTAATTTACTATTCGTGCTCTCTTATGAGGATAAGGCTCGAAAGGTAAAGATTGAAATCAACCGTCGAGCCTTTGGCTCCCGGTACGAGTTGAAAACCTACTTGGGAGTTTCCATGCTGGTCATGGTCAAAGAGGATATGTTTGCGCATAAGCTGATGGCCATGCATGAGCGGATTGGTAAAACCAGCCGTGATATCTATGATGTTCGGTTCTTTCTGGAGCATCGCTGGCCCATCAATAAAGAAATTGTGGAGAGGCGAGCCGGCGTTAAATTTCCTGAATTGATGCAAAGATGCATCGAGCAATTAGAGAAAATGAATAACCGAAATATCCTCGATGGTTTAGGGGATTTATTAACCGAATCACAAAAGGACTGGGTTCGGACAAAGCTCCGAACAGAGACAATCTTTCTGCTAAGAGCTAGGCTGGAAAGTGAAAAATAAGAATTTTTTCAACCAATGAAATATAATCCATCAAAAATAGAGAAAAAGTGGCAGAAGGCCTGGGAGAAGGAAAAACTTCACGAAACTAAAGATTTAGGCAATCGGAACTTTATGCTTCTGGCCGAATTCCCATATACCTCTGGTAATTTGCATATGGGCCATTGGTTTACTTACTCCGTGGCTGATATCTTCGGCCGCTACCTTAGGATGAATGGCTACAATCTCATGTATCCCATCGGCTTTGACGCTTTTGGTTTGCCCGCCGAGAATGCGGCCATCAAACATAAGACCAGTCCCAATGCCTGGACAGGGCAGAATATAAAGAAGATGACTAAACAGTTAAAGAGCATCGGGGCGGCTTTTGATTGGTCGCGAACTGTCGATACCAGCCAGCCCGACTACTATATCTGGACTCAATGGATATTCCTCAAGCTCTATGAGAAGGGATTAGCATATAGGGACAAGACATTGGTCAATTGGTGCCCCAAAGACAAAACAGTTCTGGCCAATGAGCAGGTCATAGATGGTAAATGCGATCGATGTGGATCCTCTGTCGAGCAGAAGGAGCTGGCTCAATGGATGTTTCGGATTACTTCTTTCGCCGATGCCCTCATTGATGATCTCGAGAATCTAGACTGGCCGGAGACAACTAAAGCTGCCCAGAAGAATTGGATTGGCCGATCCGAAGGGGCGATCGTGGAATTCAAGATCAAAGATTCTGATCAGGCCATAGAAGTCTTCACCACCCGGGTTGACACTATCTTCGGCGCTACCTATCTTGTTTTGGCGCCGGAGCATCCTTTGGTTCAAAATCTAGCTTCGAGGATAAAGAATCTGGATCAGGTGGGAGGATATATAAAGGAAGCGAAGAGAAAGACGGAGTTGCAAAGGATGAGCGAGATTAAGGACAAGACGGGAGTCAGGCTTGAAGGCATATCAGCTTTAAATCCATTAACCGAAAAAGAGATTTCAGTCTGGGTGGCTGATTATGTCCTTTCCGGCTATGGCACTGGCGCGGTCATGGCCGTGCCGGCCCATGATGATCGAGATTATGATTTTGCCAAGAAATTCTCCCTCCCCATTAAAAAGGTGGTTTTACCTCATGCTTTAGGCAGAATTATTCAAAACGTTGAAAATATCGCGGCCGGGGCGCCGACTGAAATCAGGCCGGTAGCAGAGTATTACACCGGCGAGGGCGAGTTAGCCGACTCCGGCGAATTTACGGGATTGGATTCCGAAGAAGCAAGAAAGAAAATAACGGTGCTTCTAAAAGAAAAAGGGATCGGCCATGAAGAAAAGAGGTACAGGCTCCATGACTGGATCTTGTCCCGTCAGAGATATTGGGGCGCCCCGATACCAGTGATCCATTGCCCCAAATGCGGCTACCAGCCTATGCTGGAAAAAGACTTACCAGTTAAGCTTCCAAAGCTAGATGACTTTATGCCCGTCGAAGGCGGCAAGTCGCCCTTAGCCCGATCGGCGAAGTGGCTTAAAGCAAAATGTCCGTCTTGCAAAGGATCGGCCGAGAGGGAAACGGACACAATGGATACATTTGTTGATTCTTCATGGTATTTTATGCGATATACCGATCCGGAAAATTCTAAGGAATTTGCCACTAAGGAAAAAATGAAGAAATGGCTGCCGGTGCCGGTGTATGTTGGCGGCCGAGAGCATAATACCATGCACCTTCTCTATGCCCGATTCATTGCCAAAGCCCTTAACAGTTTAGGATTTGTAGAATTCAGCGAGCCATTCCTTTCAAGGAAAAATCATGGCGTAATTATGGCACCAGACGGTAAGAGGATGTCAAAATCGAAGGGTAATACTATCGATCCAGACGGCGAGGTGGCTAGATACGGAGCCGATGCGGTTAGAATGAATTTCGCTTTCCTGGGGCCATTCGATCAGGACTATGCCTGGAATAACGAAAGCATCAGTGGAGTATCCAGATTTCTGAACAGAATTTGGAATTTCATCTCCCGATCAGCCATTAAGGGCCTAACAGAAAAAAGTGGGAAGGAAATAGACTTGGCTATTCATCGAGCGGTTAAGAATGTAGGGGAGGATGTTAAGAACTTTAAGTTTAACACCGCTGTCAGCGGGCTGATGAAACTCTTAAATGAGTTAGATGGCCTATGCGGAGAAAAAGAAAATATATCCCGTGAATACATAAATATTGTCACCAAGCTCTTGGCCCCCTTTGCTCCCCATATGGCTGAAGAGCTCTGGCGCTCGGTCTTAGGCAATGACTCTTCAATCCACTTAACCCATTGGCCGGAATACGATGGATCCATTCTTGACCAAGAATTGGTTACCATTGTCATTCAGATAAATGGCAAGACTAGGGATTCTATTAAAATCAAGAAGGGGGTCAGCGAGGAAGAATTAAAAGAAATAATAATGAATCGGGAGAAGGTAAAGCAATATGTGAAAGGTCCAATCAAGAAATTTATCTTCGTTCCTGATAAATTGACGAATATCGTTACCTAAGATAACATACGTCAAAGGTCGATAGTATTGAAAGAATTCAGCCTGGCTGCATGACGGCTCTGATGCCATCCAGCAAAAGAAGCCTCCTGTAGCTATATATCGATGGTAGAACGAGATCGAGAATTTGTAGAATACGTCATCAAGGAGATTGTGAATCATCCGGAAGAGGTCCAAGTCACTCGGACTGTCGACGAACTCGGAGTCCTCCTCTCAGTCAAGGTCCACAAAGACGATATGGGCCTCCTCATTGGTCGATCAGGCTCGACCGCTAAAGCGGTTCGAACCCTAGTCAGGATCGTGGGTATGAGGAATAACGCGCGAGTGAATCTGCGTATCGAGGAGCCGGAAGGCGGCAAAATGGCTACGGCCAATGAAAATCGTCCTCGGAATGTGGACGATGTCATGGATGAGTTAAATATGTAATTAAACTCTAAAACAGCCCTTGCGGGCTGTTTTAGATTGTGGTATAAGATATCAGCCCTTAAGACCTTATGTCAACAGTTGAATGTTTGATATGTGGCAAGTTATCTACTGTGGATTTTGTAAATAAAGGCTGTAAACATTGTGGCGTAACTTTTTCAGAAGAACACATAAGGAATGAGTTTTGTAAGAATGCGAGAGTATTCTTGGTGTTCTGGATGATAATCTTCTTGTCAGCAATCAGCGTTACTATTCTTAGGTAGTCTCGCGCTCATCAGAGCGCCGTTTTTATGAAATTCGATATCATCACAATCTTTCCTGACATATTTAAGGGCTTTACCAGTCAATCTCTTTTGGCCCGAGCTCAAAAAAAGAATCTTATTTCTATCAAAACGTATAATCTTAGGGATTGGACTAGTGATCCTCACAAAACAGTAGATGATCGACCATACGGCGGTGGAGCCGGCATGGTCATGAAAGTTGAGCCTATATCCCAAGCGGTTAAATCTTTAAGGCCTTCTAAAAAA
>DATDZX010000046.1:0-10224 GCA_036516715.1 Minisyncoccota bacterium
CTAAAATAGGTTCGAGCGTGGTTGTAAAGCCACACCACAATAAAATGGCAGAACATCCATCACAAAATATCTGCGGGATCTGCCGAGGAAATCACCTTACGGATGAACACTCCTCTTCTAAAGATCCGGGGTTACTAAAAGCTTCAGAGACTTTAAAGACTCAGGAGAAAAAAGAATTATTGGATTATGATCGCTTGGCCTCAGAAATTGAGAAGAGCCCGCTTCTGGGCCAAGGTCTATTGGAGATGATTGCCGGTGAGCGCTTGCGACAGCTCAAAAGGTTTAACCTCCCTCCAGATACCAAAGACGGCGCTATTGCTGTGGCATGTGATCAGGAGCTTTTGGCGCAATTAAAAGGAAATCTTTCCTCAGCTGATTCAGATATAATTGATAAATATCATAGAAGCTCAGTGGGTGAGCCACTTGATTTTTTAGATCGTCAAGCGGTAGTCAATATCATCATCAATCCCAACAATAGAATTTACAAAAATAAAGAAGGATTGAATGTAAATTTATCTGAATACCTAAAAGATTATTATGCTCCTCTAGGTGTAGATATTGATATTAGCTTTGATACGCTAACCCCGGCACAGAGCCGAGCCATTGATCGTTTTTTTAGAATTGCACAAAGAAATTTTTCCGCTCAACATTTAGAACAAGAGAGTATTGCGATACCATTCATACAGATAAAAAAGGGCAACAGAACCGTCTCCATTCCAGTTATTGGCAGTGATAAGGATATTCACGCACCTATGAGAGATCCGGAAACCCACGAAAAAATCGGCAGTTTTGTAGGATTGAAAATCGTGCATGAGCCAAAACTAGGTTCAGGATTATCAGCAAACATTGGATTTATGGTTCATGAACTTGATCACGCTATTCGCAAAGTACTTGATGGTGATGAAAAAAAAATTGACGAGGAAGATCGTATTATTTCGGAAGGCACAGCGGAGTTTGCCCGGCATCTTTTTTCTGAAATCCAGAATCAATTTAATCCAGACCTCGGTTACGGTTTAAATAACGCGCTGATGTTGGCCTCAAGTATTGCTTCAGAAGGCACGGAAGCTAAGCCAGGCCTTAAACATACTTACGCAAGTGGCCTGGTTCTATCTGAAAGAGTGAATTCAACTCTGGGTAAAGAGAAGTTTTTTGAATTTGGATATGACCCGGGAAAGTCTCCTGATGGGGGTCAGCTTTCAGAATTACGTCGCCAAATAGTTAGTAATTTAGAAAAGGTAAAAGGTTTGGCCAGAGAGTTTATGGTTAATTTCTAAAAGAGATACCGGAAAAGTTTAACAATGATATTTGCCCATATTTTCAAAAACAGAAATAATTTTTACGGTTTTACTTATCGGTTTCTATTTCTATAGATAATATATGCCCTCGTAGTTCAGTGGATAGAACACGGACCTCCGGAGTCCGGAACAGAGGTTCGACTCCTCTCGAGGGCGTATGGAAAAGCCACCACAAGTGGCAGCTATTTCGGAACAGTAACGAGAATTATATCCGTGCTCTTAAAGGCCCCTTTGTGCCTTATCAGCGACCGGAAGCTCATCTCTCTTGGAACAAAAGCCGGGTAGTAGCGTTGATCAGGGTTCTCCCCTTCCACCGGCCGGAGGCAAATAAAGGTTCGGGAGATGTATTCTCCAAGGACAAGGTCCCAGTTTTTCTCAATGAAGCCCATAAGAGTCCTCAGCGAGGCAACACCGAAGCCGTCTCGGACAAAGGCGTCCTTGGCGAAAAGAGCGCTCAGTGTCGAAGGCATCGAGCCGGTGCCAAAAGGACATACCTGCTGAGGGAAAGTGGCCGGTCCGCCTCGAGCGTAGGCTGGCGGCGAAGGCAGGTGGTCAAAGTTGTTGACTCCGACCCTTCTAAGGAAGCTGTCGATATGCTCATTAGCTGGCACTTGGACAATCGTCCTTATCCTTGGGTCCCTAATGAGATGGACGGTTGTTGATCCGACTTTAACGACTGATTTAGGAATCCGCCGGGCGCCGGGGATAAGGAGGGCTTGGCCGGAGTCGGCTCTTGACCTAATCCACATAAATTTTAGAGGGCTATTGAGAAGCTTACAGAATTTTTTCTGATGAACAAATGAAGTTTTCCACTCATTGTCTTTTTGTTTGTGTATGTAATACTCCAGAATACGTAGAGGGTTCATTAACAATGGCCATATATAGAGTATTTTCAATTCTCTTAATATCTCTCAGCTTTTTTACTTTGCCATTGATCGGCCAGGCTCAAAGGGTGGAATATAAGACACATAAAGACCGCCATGTTCGGGTGCTCGTTTTTCTTAGTATGCATTTAGCTCCGTCAGAAGTTTATCAGGCGTTTATTGCCGGTAAGGACTTAAAGGTTGGCCAATCGATTGAATGCATGAATGGGCCAATGAGACTTGGAATTAAGCTTGAACGTATCAAGGCATCTCTCTTTAACCTTGAGGCCAAGCTATATCAGGGGGGGGATGACAACGAAGGCATATCTAGAAGATTCAGAAGCTCTATTGGTTCTGACTTGATACTAGATCCTGAGACAACTCAACTTTTTGTTGGAGCGGAACTAGATGCTATTATTGCCTGGCTAGATATTGAAGCGGAAATAACAAATAAGGAAGTCATTTCTCATCCAGCAGCTGAAGGGCCAATTCAAGCTCTGAAATGTTCGTTAAAAAAGTAAGCGCTCTTTGAGCGCTTTTGCTATCAGTGCCAATGTTTGCACTAAACGCAATTTCATGTTAGGGTATAAATATATTTTTATGCTTAAACCCACAGAAAAATCAAAGATAATTTCAGCCCACCGCCTTCATGACAAAGATACAGGCTCGGCTGAAACCCAAGTCGCCCTATTTTCAGAAGAGATTTCTCGCTTAGCCAAGCATTTAAAGAAGCACCAGAAAGACAATAGCTCCCGCTTAGGGCTTTTAAAGATGGTGGCTAAAAGGAAAAGGCTTTTAGATTACTTAAAGCGCGAAGCGCCTAAGCGCTACGAAGCGCTTGCTAAGAAAATTGGGCTGGCTAAATAATGCACAAGATTACAGTTCCAAGAAGAAAGAATCATCGAGTGGGCGTATTTGTTGATGTTCAGAATATGTACCACTCAGCTAAGAACCTCTACCGAGCCAGGGTTAATTTTAAAGAACTCCTTAAGATTGCCACCGCTCAAAGACAACTGGTCAGAGCCATCGCCTACGTCGTCAAATCTGACACCGAAGAAGAAAAGGCTTTTTTTAATGCCTTAGAAAAAGCCGGCCTTGAACTTAAAAGCAAAGATCTTCAGATATTCCCTGGGGGCATGAAAAAGGCCGATTGGGACGTGGGCCTAGCTATTGATGCCGTCAGCTTGGCCAAACTCTTGGATGTCGTGGTTATTGTCTCTGGCGATGGTGATTTCGAGCCCCTGGCCGAATACCTTAAATTCAACGGTCTGATTGTAGAGGTTGTTGGCTTCAATCGAAGCACTAGTTCCCGAATCATAGAATCGGCTAATAATTTTATTGATCTTGAAGAATTAGCCAAGGATGTCATCCTCTCTCATTCATAGCTTTTTCAATCTCGGTATGGTATATATGTTTTTAGCGTAGCGTGAGGGGGCGGCGAGGAACATAGATTGGGGGCTTTGGCCAAAGGTCTGAATATATTTTCAGGGTTCTGGCCAGATCCGTTACTCTCTCCTCTTCTCCCTATCGTTTTTGTATGGAAACAAAGAAATATCAGATCGAATACGGAGGCAAGCCCCTCTCGGTTGAGCTTGGGCGCTTAGCCCAGCAAGCTAGCGGCTCTTGCCTCATCCAGTATGGCGAAACCGCTGTTCTGGTAACAGCGACCATGTCAGGGAGTATAAAGCCTCTGGACTATATGCCCCTGACGGTTGAGTATGAAGAGAAATATTACGCCGCTGGCAAAATCAAAGGCTCAAAATGGATTAAGAGAGAAACTCGGCCCTCAGAAGAAGCTATCCTCTCAGGCCGCCTTATAGACCGGACAATCAGGCCTAGGTTCGATCAGGGCCTACGGAATGAAATCCAAGTCGTGGCCACTGTTCTATCATTCGACAGCGTTAATGACCCGGACATGCCGGCTCTTTTCGGTGCTTCTTTAGCCCTTTCCATTTCAGACATCCCCTTCAATGGCCCGGTGGCTGGAGTTAGGGTTGGCAGAGTCAACGATCAGTTCATTATGAATCCGACGTATAAAGAACGGATAGACAGCGACATGGATGTTGTCGTTGCCGGAACAAGCCAGAAGATAAATATGATTGAGGCCGGGGCCAAGATCGTTCCAGAAGATGATATCTCCAATGCTATTCTATTGGGTTTTAAATCGTTCCAAGAGTTGATCGAATTTCAGAACAAAATCATTAATGATGTAAAGCCGATAAAGAGGGAGGTGGCAGTCTTTAAGCATGACGAGGAGCTAAGGGAAAAGGTTTCTTTGTTTGTGAGGCCACTGCTTGAAAATGCCTTGTATATCAAAAGCAAACAAGAACGCGCTCTGGCCCTCAAAGATATTGAAACCAATCTTAAGGAACACGTTAAGGTTCTATCTGCCGCTGATCCCAAATTAGAGGATAGGATCAAGGAAGCCCTAGTTCTTTTTGAAGAAGATATCGACTATGTCGTCCATGAGAATGTGATCAAGTCAGGCAAGAGGCCGGATGGCAGAAAAACCGATGAGCTAAGGAATATAAACACCGAAGTCGGAATCCTGCCTCATACCCATGGCTCCGGCCTATTTAACCGGGGAGAAACTCAGGCTCTTTCCATCCTTACCCTAGCCGCCCCTGGCCTAGAGCAGTGGATTGAGACGATGGAAATAGATCTGACTAAGAAAAGATTCATGCACCACTACTTTTTTCCGCCTTTTAGCACGGGAGAAGTTAAGAGAATGGGTTCTCCAGGCAGGAGAGAAATCGGACATGGCGCCTTAGCGGAAAGGGCCCTTTTGGCCATTATCCCCTCTAAAGATGTGTTTCCATATACCATCCGAGTGGTATCCGAGATTCTATCTTCGAACGGATCCTCCTCCATGGCTTCAGTTTGCGGATCAACCCTAGCAATGATGGACGGCGGTGTTCCGATCGTGGCGCCAGCCGCGGGCATCGCCATGGGCCTTATGTTCGACGAGAAAGGGGAGAAGTATAAAGTCTTAACAGATATCCAGGGGCCGGAAGATCATTACGGCGATATGGATCTTAAAGTGGCAGGCACCAGAGAGGGGATCACTGCCCTTCAAATGGACGTGAAGGTAGAAGGCATCCATGAACAAATTCTAACTGATGCTTTGGCTCAGGCCAGAAAAGCCAGGCTTGAGATTTTGGATGCTATGCAGAAAGCCTTGAAAGAGCCTCGAGCGGAGCTGTCCGCTCATGCTCCCAGGGTTAAGATGCTGACCATTAATCCTTCTAAGATCGGTGCCCTCATCGGCCCTCAAGGCAAGGTTATAAACGATATCATAGAAAAGACAGGCGTTAACATTGATATAGATGACGATGGATCGGTTTTTGTTACTTCGACAAATCCGGAAGGTATGGAAAAAGCTATTCAGATGATCCAAGAGGTAACCTATGAAGCTAAGGCCGGAGATGAATTCACGGGCAAAGTGACAAGACTCCTGGACTTCGGCGCAATGGTTGAATACTCATCTGGAAAAGAAGGGCTGGTCCACGTTTCAGAGATCTCTCAAGAAAGGATCAGGAAGCCCTCTGATGTTCTCAAGCTGGGTCAGTTGGTAAAGGTAAAGGTGAAGAATATAGACGAGTATGGTAGAATAAACTTAACAATGAAGAACTAGCGGATACAAGCTGCGGTTCGCAAATATGATTTGCGACTCTGCGCCTCGCCATTCGCCTTGCCATGGACGATCCAAAGAACCCATCACCAACATCGCTCGATGATTTGGTCCGCGAATTAAGCCGACCCCAGAATATACCGCCTCGGCCCAGTACTCCTCCCTCGACCCCCCCTCCGTCACCAAAACCAGTTACTCCTCCGCCTGTTTCAAAGCCCACCCCTCCGGCAAGTCCTTCTCCGGCCCCTCAAACCAAACCAGGAGAATATCAGTCCTCTATCCGGACAATGAGTGAGGATATATCTCAGCTTAAGACTTCTGGTAAAGTCGAGGGTGCCTCAACATCAAGGGCTATGGTTCCCCCACCTCCCCCACCGCCTAAACCCCCTCAGCCTCAAGGCCCTCCTCCAATTAGGCCGCCTTTACCACCAGCCAAGCCATCGATGCCTCCTCCAGCTAGCCCAGTGGTAAAGCCTCCAGTGATAGTGTCGCCTCCCTCAGGACCCAAAGGCCCTCGGACATTTATATATATTCTTATTGCCGCCATTGCGGTTCTAGCCGGCTTGGCTTACTGGTTCTTTATACTAAGAGATTCGCCTCAAGTTGTTGTCTCTCCAACTCCAACCGAAACTCCTGTCCAAACTCCCCGAGTAGCGACACTGTCTGAAGTCTTTTCTCAGCCTGGCGGAACAATTAATGTTTCAGCCGGCACTGACCCTCGGGCCGAATTTCTTAACCAGTTTAATGCGCTGCCTACTCCTCCAGGAGGTCAGTTTCAAAAGTTACTTGTAAGTTCAAATGAGACTGAATCTTTATCAGTTCTTGAGATTCTTGATCGTTTCCTGGTCCCCTACCCAGCCGAGCTTAAAACCGCCGGCGGAAGCGATTCAGCCATCCTTCTCTACGGCCAAATAGAATCCTTTGATTCAAAGGGCCGAGTCGTAGCTAACGCCCCTGTTGGCAAGCGTCTTGTCCTGGCGACTGAGATAACCGATTCAACTCTAGTCTCACAGGCCCTAAGGAATTGGGAGGCAGATGTAAATATGATGGCCTCTCTCTTTGTCCCAGAGAAGGTTAAATATACCGGAACTTTCCTAGACAGCTACTATCAAGGAGTCGCGATTAGATACAAGAATTTCCCTAATCCAGACAAGAGTCTAGACTATGCTGTCGTGAGCGCCTCAAATGGAAAACTCTATCTGGTCTTTGCCAGCTCCCGAGAATCAATGTTCAGGGCTATCGACCAATTAATCAGTTTTCAATTGACCGAGTAGAGTATTTAACCGCACTAGTGTCACCAACAATGTCACCATTCATGGTGACATTGTTGTCACCATGGGCGTGGTGTCATGACACCTAGTGCCAGGGTGACGCGAATGGTGCCACGAGTGGCACCATCTCTCGTGTCACCATAAATACACTAGATAAAATAAGCCCATTCAATGGTGCCAGGGTGACACGAGGGTGTCATTGGTGACAGCCATGGTGTCATGCATGGTGACGTGGTTGGTGCCATGGTGACACCCAGGGTGACACGGATGGTGACACCAACCATGACACCATCCGTGTCACTTATCCACATTGGTGACATTGACCTGTGTCACCATCTGATTTAACATGTAAGTAGGTCTTTTAAGTCGGTATCTAGATCTCGCACACGCGTGGAGGTCCGGTTATCGACGTTGGGTCGGGGACGTGAATCACACAGGCATACTATTCTTGAGGATTATCACGTCCCCTTTTTGTTTTCTTAAAAAATATTTGCATTTTTATATAAACTTTTGTAATATGAGACCTTATATATTTAAATATATGGATCAACAAGATTTACAACAATTACACAAAGACCTTATAGCTCGAAAAGAGCAGCTCGAGGCCGAGATGACACAAGTAGCCAATCCCAATCCAGCGGTGGAGGGAGATAGTGAGGTGAAAACTCATACAAGTAATAACTCAGGAGATGAGGATGAGTATGCCCATAATGTGGCTGATCTATCAACCAACTTTGCTATTCAGGAGCAGCTGGAAAATGAGCTAGAGGAAGTAAAGAAAGCAATACAGAAGATAGAAGAAGGTAAATATGGAAAATGTGAGAAATGCTCAAAAGATATTCAGCCGGCTAGGCTGAAGCTAGTGCCGGTCGCCTCGCTATGCGTCGATTGCATAAGCAAAGATTAACTAAAAGCGGTTCCCTAGGGAACCGCTTTTAGTTTCTAGGTTAATATTTTGACAGAGGATTCTTTGCGCCGTGAACTTCAAAGTGAAGATGGCAACCAGTTGATCTGCCGGTTGTTCCCATTAAGCCAATAATCTGTCCCCGGCTTATACTTTGGCCTTGGCCGATGTTAGCCTTACTTAAATGGGCGTAGAGAGTTTCAGTTCCATTTGGGTGGACAAGCTTAATATATTTACCGAATCCCCCATTCCAACCAGAAGCATCAACGATTGTGGCTACCCCATCAGCTGAGGCGTAAATTGAAGTGCCGCAAGAGTTAGCTATGTCTACACCATTCCGGCCATGAATCTTGCCCCAGTTAAATCCATTGGTTGGATTGAAGAAATATTCTCCTAAGTTGGGCAGATGGGAAAAAAGAGAAGCTGTTTTACTATTGCTCCTTGTGGCAAATGGAGTGGTGCCCTTGGCTACTATAACTGGTGCCGCAATTATTCTTCCGTCCGGAACCACAATTTCATCTCCTTCTCTGATATCTTCATCATTATTTAAATCATTAAAAGCGATTATTCTCTCTTGCTCCGCTTGATACTTTTTGGCGATCGTGGCTAAGGTATCCCCTCTCTGAACTTTATGGATTGTACCTGATACTGGCGGGATTCTTAAAATTTGTCCTGGGCTGATACTATCAGCATCTTTCAGATTGTTAGCCCAAAGAATCGAGTTTATGGTCACGCCGTAATCAGAGGCGATAAATGAAATTAAGTCGCCTGGTTGGACAGTGTACTCGCTTACTCGATTCGGCTTGAATCCACCCTTTTCGATATAGTCGGTGGAGGCTGGGCCGTAGGCGACAATAGAATTTTCTTGAACGGTAGATAAATCAAGATCTGATTCGGGGCCGCCAGATCCGCGGACGTCAACGGCGATAACATTCGGAGCCATAAGGCTGTTAATGTCGGCAAATTGCGTTGACTTATAACTAATGGTGCTGATTGAGGCAGAGGTCTCTTCAATATATTGCTGAACGATATTTCCAAAGAACCCCGACTGACTCTCAGAAGGAGCTTTGATGATAACAATCAAAAGAACAGCCACGAGGGTGGCGTAAAAATGGAATAGCTTTTGATGCCCAAGATCCTTAATGCCTCTTAAGGTAAAAAACTTAAAGGATAGGCGAGACAAACTATACCAAGGCTTGTGAGAAGGCGTACTAATAGGTTTGAGATTAAGTGGCCCTAAAAAGCAAAAATTCTCGTTGTGAGAATGTTCATCTACATACTACCATACATCCAATCTTCATCCAAACTGAGCGTGTGGATACTATCCTAGGGGAGGCCATAAGTCAATAGAGAATCAGGCTGAAAAATGTCTAAAAAATTTAGCTATAGAGATAGCCTTAAAAACATAGATATTTCAAGGCTTTTCAGGGTATTTACTTTGCTAAGCATATGTGATATAATATATATGTACCTGAACAATTAACTGCCCATCAGGGCATAACCGCCCTGAGTTAGGGCAAGGAGTTAAGCATGAAGAGGATCCTGTTCGCACTCGTGGTTCTCGTCCTCACAGGCAACGTCGCCGAGGCGCAGGTGGGCCGGCGCGTGCCGACGGGTCCGCAGGACCCACTGAGCAACAACGTCAACTACCTACTCTCGCGCACTTGCGCGGGGGTGTGGATCGACAGCATCGGGTGCGTCCGGGTGATGCGCTACGGCGACATCTACATGGGCGTTCGGCCCGACGGCGGAACATTTCCGTTCGCCGATGCGCTCGGCCGGCCAATCGGCCCAAGAGGTTCTGCTGTCATCGGCGCGATCATTGGCGCTGGTGGAGGCTATGCTCTCGGCCGCGATTCACGTTCAACGGTAGGCGGTATGACAATCGGTGCCATTCTCGGTTTGCTGGTCGATAAAACCAGCAAGCAGGGGGAGTATGACCGGTTGGAGAGATCGATGCAGGCATTCGCTCGGGCCGGTGGGCAATACCCGCAGGCGCGGGTGCAGACGGCCCAGCAGAATCCTCCGGTGCTACCGCAACTTCCGCCGCCCGACGACAGCCAGACCTTTACAGTTCCTCCCGAACCCCCTCAGGCGCCGTTGGTTCCTGCCGCATTTGCCAGAAGGGCAGTGCGTCTGGAAAACGGCGGTGATGATTGGGTTGAGGTTTTCTTCCTCGATCCCATGAATCTCGATCCTACGCAGCAGAAGATTCTCATCGGTAAGCTGCCAGGACACGGCATGATGATGGCCCGTTACC
>DATDZX010000047.1:0-4912 GCA_036516715.1 Minisyncoccota bacterium
GTGAACGGGCGGCAATGCGCGCCGCCCCCCACCAGTGCCGGATACCGTGATATCCCCGCGACACCCTCTTGGGCGCCGGCAACGGTTATCCAGCTGACCTATAAATGATACCACATGTAGCTCACTAATGTCAATAGTCGTAAAAAAGGCCTAAATATGGTATTTTTTGGCTATGGTTTCTAAATCCCAAGCCAAAGAAAGGATTAAAAAGCTAAGAGAGGTCATAAATCATCATAGGTATCAATATCATGTCCTTGATAGACAGGAGATATCAGAAGATGCCCTAGATTCCCTTAAAAAGGAGCTTTTTGATTTGGAGCAGGAATACCCTGATCTAATTACGCCTGATTCTCCGACTCAGAGAGTGGGCGGGAAATCTTTAGAATCATTTACTAAAGTCCCTCATCCAAAGAGAATGAATTCTTTGAATGACGCCTTTTCAGAAGAAGATGTCACCAAATGGATTGAGAGATTGGGTAATATTGGCATAAAGAATATTCCTGAATTCTACTGCGACCTTAAAATGGACGGCTTGGCAGTGGAGCTGAAATACCTAGAGGGTGTTTTCGTCCAAGGCTCGACTCGAGGCGACGGCATGGTCGGAGAGGATATAACCCAAAACCTTAAAACTATCGAGGCCATTCCTTTAAGACTGGAAGACAAACCGCCAAAAGAGGTATACATCCGAGGAGAAGTTTTTCTTTCAAAAAAAGAATTCGAAAGGATCAACAAAGAGCAGAAAATGAAAGAAGGTAAAATATATGCCAACCCCCGCAATATCGCGGCCGGCTCTTTAAGACAATTGGACCCAAAGATCACCGCCGACCGGAAGCTTAACTTTTACGCCTATGATATTGTTGGTGGAGAATTTAAAACAAAAAAAGAAGAATTTGAGGTTTTGAAAAAATGGGGCGTTAGGCCTAATCCCTACGGTCAAATCGTAAAAACAAAAAAGGAAATAGATGAATTTAGAAGCAAATGGGAAAAAGAGAGGGGAAAACTGGATTATGAGATTGACGGCATTGTTGTTTCCATAAACGATAATCGATTATTTGATAACGCCGGCGTAGTGGGTAAGGCTCCTCGGGGCGGGGTAGCATATAAGTTCCCGCCAAAAGAAGCGGAAACAGTTGTTGAGGATATCATTGTCCAAGTCGGCCGGACTGGAACTTTAACCCCGATTGCTTCCCTGCGCCCGGTCAATATCGGCGGAGTCAATGTTTCCCGAGCCACTTTGCATAATCTGGATGAAATCAAAAGACTGCGAGTAATGATCGGGGATACAGTTATCGTCGGGAGGGCTGGCGATGTTATCCCTGATGTTAAAAAGGTTTTAACTGAATTAAGGACCGGAAAAGAGAAAGGGTTTAAGATGCCAAAAAACTGCCCGGTCTGCGGCCAGCCGGTGGAACAAGTTCCCGGCCAGGTGGCATTCAAATGCGTCAACACCGATTGTCCGGCTATTAAAAGGGAACAGATATATCATTTCATCTCTCGAAGAGCTTTCGATATGGTCGGCATTGGCCCTAAATTAATTGATCGGTTAATGGATGCCGGTCTGATCCAAGACGCAGCTGACCTTTATTATTTATCTAAAGAAGATCTTTTAAATCTTGAAAGGTTCGCCGAAGTTTCGGCCGCGAAAGCTACCAAATCAATCCAATCAAGGAAATCTGTGTCTTTGTCCAGATATATATACGCTCTGGGCATTTCTAACGTTGGAGAAGAGACCGCCTTAGTTTTGGCCAAAAGATTGAGGACTCTGGATAAAATACGAGAGGCAAGCTTAGAGGATCTACAAAATATTGAAGATATTGGGCCCATCGTGGCAGAGAGTATCTTTTCATGGTTTCAGAAGCCATATCATAAAAAGATTTTACAGAAATTAGAAAAAGCTGGGGTCAAGCCACAAACTGAAAAGGGGGCGGGGGATAAGCTGGCGGGAAAAACTTTTGTTTTGACTGGTACTTTGGAATCTATGGGCCGAGACGAGGCTAAAGAGAGGATAAGAAATTTGGGCGGAGACATTTCGTCTTCCGTCTCGAAGGAGACTGATTACGTGGTGGCCGGGTCCGAACCGGGATCTAAGTATGAAAAAGCTGAGGAGTTGGGAGTTAAAATTCTTGAAGAAAAAGAGTTTTTAATGATGATTGACTAAGGAGCACCAATCCCCATCAGCTCCGCTGCTATTTTTCTCACTTCAGAATTAAAAAAATTCTTAACCGATCGCCAATCAGTCTTAAAGTTAAGCTTGGGCATCGGATCTTTGTCCGCATCCTCGAAATATGTCAGTGACTTAGTTATGTGGTGATAATCATGGGCGACTGATGGATATTGAGCCGGCAGGCATTTCACAAATTCAAATAATGGCTTAACGTTCTGGCAAAGCCAATAGAGATCAATAAAGTCTCTCTTTCGGCCCCTTTGGCTTATGGCCACAATTTTCATAACCCCAATGTCTTCTGGTTTTAAAATCTTGATTTTCTGGTATAGATTAAAAGGGAGGGCTGGCTTGAAGTAGGGATAGGCGATAAAGCTGACTTTGGTGCCCATAAAACTTCCATAAATCGTGTTTTCACGAGAGATATTTGTCTCCCAGTCCGGGGAAGCAAAATTGTCTAGGACACTCCCCAGATCAAACGCCTTATGGGGAAGAAAAAAATCCAAGTCAACCGAAGAGCGATGACCAACCTGTAAAGCTAGGGCTGTGCCGCCGGCTAAATACCAATCTGATTTTTCTAGCCAATCAAAACCGCTTAAGCGCTCTAGGGCTTTTCTGGCCGAGGAAGGCAAACTGTCCGTTCGCCAGTTTACCGAGGTGAGGTGAGAAGATTCCATAAAGATCGAGTTTGTGGATGCAATACTCGTGATGTTTTCACTACCTTGCGGATAAGCTGATGGTCATAAAAGTTCCACATCCAGCGCACCTCCTCATCTCTGCCAAAATCTAAAATCCGCTCAATTACGTAAACAGCGTGCTTCTTTAAGTCGATATTCGCCGGGTCAACATCCCAAAATAGAGATTCTCTAAATTTCATTATCTTAATCATATCATTTTTTTGAGAATTCCGCAAATCAAATTAGGCCTGTTTTCTTGAGGTTTTTCCTTAGTTTATAAGTGTTTCCATGACTTATAAGCCCCAGGTAAGAAGCTACTACTTCTGGCTTATTTGAAATACCTAACTTTTTTATCATTCTCCTTTTGGTAGATGTCCTTAGGATCCGGTGGTTTGGAAAATTAACCCAGCCCAGGAAATCAATTCCCGAAGTGATTGTTTTGATGAATACCTTATCTGGATGCAAATCAAGTCCCAATTGATTCCTTAGAAAGGACTGAGTCTTCTTGATAATATTCAAGAGCCAATTCTTGTTTCCAGACATAAAAATAAAATCATCGGCATAGCGGATATAGAATTTTGCTTTTAGCTTGTGTTTTACAAACTGATCAAATTCATTCATATAGATATTCACAAAAAGCTGAGAAGTTAGATTGCCCAGGGGCAGACCCCGACCAGGAGAAGATGAGAAACTGTTGAGTATCTCTTTAAGGAGCCAGATGATATTTTTATCTTTAATATATCCCCTCAAAATATCGAGCAAAATCTCATGGTCGATATTTTCAAAAAACTTTCTAATATCACATTTTAGTACCCGGCAAGTTCGAGTATTATTCTGGCTTACCTGATACATAAAAGATCTAAGCCTATAAATTGCTTTGTGGGTGCCTTTCCCATTCCGGCACGAAAAAGAGTCTGGTGCAAATTTGAGATCAAAAAATGAATAGAGAATTCTATAAACAGCATGATGCAGGAGCCTATCTTTGACAGAGGATTTATGAATCTGGCGAGGTTTAGGGTCATTTATCCTGAATGCCTTGTACGGACCATGGGTATATGAGAGCTTGGCTAAATCATCATGAAGTTGAAAAAGATTTTCCATTAAGTTCGCCTGAAACTCCAGGACATCTTGTCTTTTTCTCTTCCCTCGGATAAACTCCTGCCAGGCTAAAAGCAGGTTTTCGACACTGATTATCTGCTCAAACGTATGCAGAAAAATTCTTCTTTTACGCCCCCCCCCCCGGCATCACTTTGCCGATTATTCAAAAGCTCATTTCGGCTTACAAGCTCTGGCGAGAATACTTTATTCATTTCGATAAGATTTTTAGATACGGTTTAGGCTTAGAACTTGATTCCCTGTTTATTAATACAATAAAGAACGTCTTTATTGCAAGTTACAAAAGCCGAGACAAGAAATTAATACACCTAACTAAGGCTTCTGAAGAATTGGACTTGCTGAAATTGCTTCTCCGAGTAGCCTGGGAAATAAAGGCTTTAGATAACAAGAAATACATAGCTCTATCTGAAAAACTCAATGAAGTGGGCAAGATGCTAGGTGGCTGGATAAAAACAACTCCGCCCATATCGGGGCGGGGTTGAACGAAGAGAGTTTCGGAAGAAGACCTGGTTGCCGTCATTCCACCTGTTCGAGTTGCCAAGCGGATTGGCATTGAAGTTCCAACCGTCGCTGTTCAGGTTGACGTTCACGAGCCAGATTCTGTGCGTCATGCCATCTTTGACACCGCCCTTTGAATACTCTCAAGGCTGTATTTTATTCGGGGTCTTGAAACCCTCCAGCATGACACACCAAGTATCTTCGTTTTTAGACTCAGAGAACAATCCTTGATGCGCGTCTAGAATTCGGCCGCCGGAACCCGTAAGCACCGGCAGATTCGCCTAATATCCAAAACAAGATTAACAATTTCAGAATCAAAACGAAAGGCCCGCGTGAAACGCGGGCCCAAGACCAAAGGGTCCCAATTCCCGAGAGCCGACTACTTGCGGAAGAAGACCTGGTAGCCGTCATCCCACCTGAACGAGAAGCCAAGCGGACCGGCACGGAAGTACCAACCGAC
>DATDZX010000048.1:0-4537 GCA_036516715.1 Minisyncoccota bacterium
TGGGGAAGAGTCCCCGATACCTAGCTTGTTGTTGTCTCCATCTAAGAAGATGGTGTTAGAACCGACGGTTAATGAATCATTGACGGTGAAGCCGTTGGCTGTGCCACTACCATTCACGGTTAATGAGTTGGTAATGACTGAATCTGGATTAGAGACGGTACTGGTGGTGATGCCGCCACTAGAGCTGGATTGGGAGAACTGGAGAGGGGGAGGGATTTGATTGACTCGGTCTCTAAGATTCTTTACCTCATTAGCTAGGTCGGAGATTAAGGCTAAGAGGCTGGTATTAGAATTTGTTTGGGGTTTGGGGTTTGGGGTTTGGTTGGGAGACGAGGTTGGGATGGGGACCAGGGAAGGGGTGCTTTGAGGGAGGGAAGGGAGATTGAGGCCTATCTTAGGGGCGGGGGTGCGGGAGGTGATTGCTCTTGGAATAGCCCTTGAAGGAATTGAAACATTCGACGGAGCGGGAGGCAGGGTGATGACTGGACGCGAAGGAGCAGGAGTGGTCAGAATGCTTCCTACAAAAAAATCAATCTTGCTTTGTAATGAGTTGGCTGTTGCATCAAACGATGCAACAAGATCATGGATTGATTCTGAGTAGGCATCATTAATATTTTTATTCTTCTCGTAGAGATAGCTGAAGATATTAAATTCTCTAGTAGATTCTGAGCTGGCATTAGAAATCTCTCTATCCGTCAGTGAAGGGCTGATCCGTGCATAAAGGCCACCTACCACAGCATCAACATTTTTCTGGACAAGATCTGCGTAGGCGCTTAATAGATTAATCCTCTCCCTCTGAACAGCTATTTGGGGAGCTGGAGAATTTTTCGGCTGTTTACTTTTTTGAAGATCAAATCCACTGAATTTAGCCTTTCCTGAATCATAAATTTCTTGGAGTGGATTTTCAAAATTTAAAGCCGCTCTGGAGTAGCCAGGAAGGCCAATTAGGATGGGTGTTAGGACCCAGAGAAGAAGAATTTTTTTTCTATCTAGTTTCATTAATATATATCAGATAAATATCAATATTAATTATACATGATATTCCCCCGTCTGATTAAAAAATGCGCCAATATTGGGCGCTCATTTAACCGGGACCATAAAAGATGAATTTACTGAAAATCCGCTATTTTGCCACTAACCTATACAAAGGTATATAAACCTTAATAAGCTAAAGGCTACAAAAGGTTGATAAGTGTTCATAACTTCTAGTCTCCCTAAGAATAGAGTCCGAAAAGGCTGACTGAATTCTCGGTCGCTATCTCGAGTACTTTATCCACATCCAATTGCCTAATTTCCGCTATTTTCTCCCCAATTAGGGAAACGTGGAGAGATTCATTTCTCTGCCCTCTGTGAGGCTCAGGGGCCAAAAAAGGAGCATCAGTTTCAAGAAGAATCCTGTCCATGGAAATTGTCTTGACTAATTCATGATGAGTCTCAGAAAAGGTTATAATTCCATTGAAGCCAATATGGAATCCGAGATTTAAAAATTCATTAGCCTCATCAATCGTTCCCGTGAATGAGTGTACCACTCCTCCGAGAGCAGAATAACCATTTCTTAGAATTGAAATCATTTCAGGATAAGCCTTGCCGGTACTGCCCCGTTTTCCGTCCCGACAATGGAGGATAAGTTTCATATTATTCTTTTTAGCTAATTCCAGTTGTTGAATGAATCTTTCTTTTTGGAAAAGCTGATCAGATTCGGAGGTCGTTCGGAAATAGTCCAAACCGATTTCCCCGAAAGCCACCACTTTCTTTTCGCTTAAGAGAGATTCGTATTTTTCAGGATCGAACTGTATGTTCAATTCATCATTCGGATGCAGGCCCACCGTCGCCCAGACACCTTCGTATTTATGGGCCAGGGCAATCGCTTGGCGCGAAGTTTCTAAATCCGTCCCGACCGCAATCATGCCTATGCCTTGATCAAGGGCCCGCTGAATAACCGCTTCCCTATCGGAATCGTATTGGGGAAATTGGGGATGGCAATGCGAGTCGATGATTCTCATTCGCTGAGTCGGGGAAAGAGAGGCTCTCCTTTTTTCACTAAGAAGGTATATCCATTTAAGGGATCAGTTTCAGGTTTAACTCCTAAAATTTTGTATATCTTATCCGAAGTCTCTGGCAGAAAAGGTGAGATCATCTTGTTGATGCTCAAAAGAAGAAAAACAAGATTGGTGATTGTTTCTAGAAAATGTTTAGGATTCTCTTCAATCGTCTTCCAAGGCTTATGCTGATCGACATAGGCATTAGCAAAGCCGATTAGATCCCAGACTGCGGCTAAGGCCTCATGGAGCTTAAAGTTCTTTATCTTCTCATGCCATATCGCTTCTATTGAAGCGCTTTTCTCAATAACCTCTTTTTGGATTGTATCTGGCGAGTAGACAAGCTCACTATCTAAGCCTTTCTCTATAAGCGTCACGACTCTTTGGACAAGGTTGCCTAAGCCGTTAGCTAAGTCGCCTTGGTAACGTTCTTTGAGCTTTTCTTCTGAAAAGTCGCCATCACCATCAGAGGGTATTTCTCGAAGCAAGAAATACCTAACCACGTCCGATGTGTACTTTTCTATTATTACAAACGGATCCACGACATTTCCTAGGCTTTTGGATATCTTTTCGCCTCCTATTGTTAAATAGCCGTGGATATATACCCTCGAAGGAGGTTTAAGGCCAGCTGACAAAAGCATGGCCGGAAAAAATATGCAATGAAAACGAGATATGCCTTTTCCTATGAGATGGCATCTTTCCTGATTTTCTTGCCAGTATTTTTCAAATTTAAGATCATCGTCAGCAAATCCAAGAGCGGAGAGGTAATTAATCAGGGCGTCAAACCACACATAAATTTTTGAATCAGGATCGCCAGGCACGTCAATCCCCCAATTCTTGGCTCTTTCCTTGCTTCGAGAGATGCTGAAATCTTCCAGGCCTTGGTGGATAAATTCCCTGACTTCATTCTTTTTAGTTTCCGGGATGATTTCCAATCTTCCGGAGTCAATAAGATCCTCGAGAGGTTTTTGATATTTAGAAAGCCTAAAGAAATAGTTTTCCTCTTCTACTTCTTCCGGAGCCACTTTATGCTCGGAGCATAGCCCATCAACCAATTCTTTTTTGGTTTTAAACTCCTCGCAACCGACGCAGTACAATCCCTTGTATTTCTTTTTGTATATATCCCCGGCTTTGTCGCATAATAGCCAAAGCTTTTGAGATGATCTGATGTGTCGGTCTTCAGTCGTTCGGATAAAATCATCATTAGAAAGATTAAGGGCTTTAGTGAGGTCAATAAATTTGGTGGCGTGCTGATCAATAAATTCTTGTATGGAGACTCCGGCTTTTTCAGCGGCTTGGACATTTTTGAGAGCATTCTCGTCTGAGCCGCAGAGAAAGAACGTGTCATCTCCTATAAGCCGATGGTAGCGCGCAAGAACATCGCCTTGGACAAGCTCCATCGCAAATCCCTGATGAGGATCAGCATTAACGTAGGGGATGGCGGTGGTGATGTAGAATCTATTCATTTAAGCCTGGCACTAACCTTTGTATATTTCCCATGATACACTTATTATACAAAATGGCCTTCGGGTCCGACTCTGCCGCAAGGCAGAGGAACAACTACGACCCATAAGGCAGTAGTGCCTTGATTGTGTTTATTTACTTCATATGTTTCCTTAATTCTTTGATATCATTTTAGTTAGCAATCAAGCTATTGACTTTCTTAATGGACTTGTGATATGCTTTAAAATACATTCGGGATTTTCCCGCGGCCCCACTAGAAATAGTGGGGAATCTGTTTATTTATAGAGCTTATTAAATCCTTCTTTGATTCTTCTAAAGTCACTATCATCTAAGGTGCCTATTTTAGATGATAGGCGTCGGTGGTCAATGGCTCTAGCTTGATGAAGGCAAGCTGTCATCTCTTTATCCTGCTGACGAAAATTAACATACCAGCTCCCAGCCCGCGATTGCGTAGTTGTCGGAATAACAAAATAAAAACCATGGGCCAACTTCCTGAATATAATTACCGGACGAGAAAATAAAAGATTTTTGCCATCTATTTCGGACCCGACATTCTCTCCCACGCTAGCCCACCATATTTCTCTTTCAGAAACTAGGGGTGGTCTGTGAGTTGAGTTATGAAGCTTCTCTTTTAAACCGATCCATTCAAGAAAACGTTTCATTTTGTTATTTAACAGAAATTACTATCACAAACTCACCTAATAAGTCCTTGCCCTTGAATCTATCGGCAAGCGTCTCTATCGTGCCTCTGTATATTGTTTCAAATTGCTTAGTTAGTTCTCGGCAGATAACTAGAGATCGAAGACCAATCTTAGATACATCTCTCAACTCCTTAAGCATTTTATCAATTCTATACTTCGATTCATAAAAAACAATTGTCTCTTCTATCTGGCCTAGTTCCCTAAAAAATGTCTGCCTCCCTTTTTTATGGGGCGGAAATCCCAGAAATACAAATCTATCTGAATGAAAGCCGCTAACACTTAAAGCAGTAACGGCCGCATTAGGACCAGGAAGAGGGACTATTTTTTCTTCAG
>DATDZX010000049.1:0-6021 GCA_036516715.1 Minisyncoccota bacterium
TGGCCTCTGAATCGACTCACCTCTATATTATCCAAGGTGTCTATGGTCTAGCCTTAGCCTTTTTGGTGCCGCCTTGGTATGCAATATTTTCAAGGCATTTGGATAAGAACCAAGAGAATATCGAGTGGTCATTTGAGTCTGTCACTATTGGCATTGCCAGTGCCACTGCCGCGGCTTTGGGCGGCATCGCTGCTACCCGCTTCGGCTTCCAGTTTGTCTTTATTATCGGTGGCCTGCTGGCGATTGTCGGCAGTTTGCTTCAGATCGGCCTCTATCATCATCTTCGGGGGGCAGTGCCTCGGGGTCAAGTCCATCCTCAGCCTTCGCATACTCAGCACTAAAAGATATTAATGAGGCTTTGTATCGGCCTGCCCGCCATATCTGAACACCAAAAGGACCTAATCTGCCGGTGGTGCGGAGTATCGGATTATGACAGAATACATACTGAAATGAAAACATTTTCTCAAAGAGTATATAAAGTTGTGGCGATGATACCGAGAGGCTCAACCATGAGCTATAAAGGAGTCGCTTTTGCGATTGGTCAGCCAAAGGCATACAGAGCCGTGGGAAATGCATTAAATAAGAATCCATTTGCTCCTCAGGTACCTTGCCATAGAGTGATTAGATCCGATGGAACTGTCGGCGGATTTGCTCAAGGAACTAAGAAAAAGATACAATTACTGAGAAAGGAGAAGGCTATTAAATGAAAAAAAGGATTCTTATCGTCGGCGGCGGGTCAGGGGGCCATGTCTACCCCTTGATAGCCGTTGCTGAAAGCCTTAAACAAAAAGCTTCAGAAAAGGGAGTTGAGCTTGAAGTCCTTGCTTTAGGCGAAGGCCCCTTTATGCAAAGAGCATTCAGAGAATCAGGCATTCCTCTTAGAGGGATCGTCTCGGTCAAGATGAGAAGGTATTTTGACTTAAGGAACATTATTGATTTTCTTAAATTCCCCTTAGGATTTTTCCAGTCATTGTGGCATATATTTTGGTTCATGCCCGATGCAGTTTTGACTAAAGGCGGATTAAGTACTCTAATGCCGGCTTTTGTAGCTAAATTGTATTTTATCCCTCTCTATATCCATGAATCGGATGCTATTCCCGGATTGGCTAATAGAGTATTGGGGAAGATTGCTGATAAAGTCTTTCTTTCTTTTGAGGCGGCCAAGAAATACTTTAAGGCTAATAAAGGGGTATTAATGGGCAATCCTGTGAGGAAGGAGCTATTTGGTAAGGATAAGGAGATGGGCTTGAGCGCCTTCGGATTCAATTCTTCTTTGCCCACGATACTGATTGTCCCCGGAAGCCAGGGGGCCAGAAGGATTAATCAAGCCATTTTAGAGGTCTTGGTTCAATTAGTGAATAAGTTCCAAGTCATTCATCAATGTGGAGAAAGTCAGTATCGAGGCGTGCGGACTGAAGCCGACCAGTTGATCAAAGAAGGAAAAGGCGAGTATGATGTTTTAATTCAAGAGAGATACCAACCCCATCCTTTTTTCAATACTGACCAGCTCTCCTTGGCCTATGCTGCTGCTGATGTTGTTATTTCCCGGGCAGGAGCGGCCAATATCTTTGAGATCGCTCAATTGGGTAAACCCGTCATCCTTATACCAATAGAGAAATCGGCGAACGACCATCAGCTAGCCAATGCCCTAGAGTTAAGCAAATATGGGGCCTCTGTCATTGAAGAGCCCAACCTTACTTCCCATATCATCATCAACCAGCTCGAATTCCTTCTTAAGCCCGAATATTACAAAGAAATATCAGAGAAGCTTAAGACCTTCGCCACTCCCCAGGCGGCGGATGCGATTGCTGAAGCTCTCCTGATGGCTTAATGATAGTTTTTGAAATTATCGGTTTAATAATCGTGGCGATCGCTTTTTCTTGAATTAAAGAAGAAATCAAAATGAATTGGAATATCTTAGGTTTTGAAAAGCAGAAGAAATATTTTGAAAGCCTTCTAAAGCATGACTCGTTAAGCCACGCCTATCTTTTCACTGGCCCAGAAATGTCTGGCAAAATGATGTTTGCCAAGGAATTGTACGGTCATCTCAATGGCCGAGAGGCTGTCTTAGGAGATCCAGATCTAAGAACCATCTCTTCACCTAATGAGAGCATCGGTATTGAAGATATTCGAGAAGCTAAAAATTTCTTAAGCCTTTCGCCCTTTTATGGGCCGTATAAGTGCTTGCTGGTAGATAACGCCGAGAAGATGACGGGAGAATCCTCGAATGCTTTGCTTAAAGTTTTAGAGGAGCCTTCGAAACATTCTCTTCTCATATTGATTTCTTCCCAGCCAGGAAAACTTTTATCGACTATTACATCTCGCTGTCAAGAAATCAGATTCCAGCCTGACTCTATTACCGTTCGCTCCATAATCAATGCAAAAGGATTAACTAAAGAAGATGCCGATCTTGTCATGTCTTTATCTCAAGGGAAAGTTGGTCATGCTTTGGTAATCCTGGAAAAGGGCAAGCTAGCCGAGACTAAAGGGAAAATAAGGGAGTTTTCATTAATCCTAAACCAAGGCATTGTCGAGAGGCTCCAATACGTAAAGAAAATATATGAGAAAGAGGAGTACCCGGAGCTAGTCCCTGTCTGGCTGGCCTGGGCCTATGGCCAAGGGAAAAGAGACAAAAACCTACTGCAAGGTCTCTTGGGCCTTTCCTCAGTCATTGCCCAGCCTCAATACAGTCATCGCCTGGCCCTTGAGTCATTCTTTGTCAACTTGCCTTGCTCCTAGGCCTGGAATATTATTTCAGAAGTTCTCCCTAGGCACATGGCCGAAATATTACCCTTTTTGATTGGCGGGGGTTTGATTCTGGGCGCCTACTTACTGGAACCATCAAATCGTAAAGAATTGGCGGATTTGCCCAACCATGTTCAGATGTTGCAGATAGATGAAGGTGGCCACCGACCGGCAATGTATATGCGGGGCGGTCGGACACTTGATCAAACGCCAATAGCCAGGGGTGTTCTGTCCCGGCTGATGTTCTGGTTTGGGATATTCTTCTGTGTGGGCGGAGTCGTTCACCTTTTCCGAGGTTAGAGGCTGCTTCGCAGCCTTTTAAATTTCTATCAAGGATGATATATTGCGGATATGTATAAAGACATAATCAATCAAAGAAAAAAGGAGTTTGATCAGGTATTTGAATTTGCTAAAAATGAAGCGGCTTCGATCAGAACCGGCCGGGCTAATCCTAGTTTGGTGGAGGATATCCAAGTCGAGTACATGGGCTCAAGGCTCAAGATTAAAGAATTAGCTGGCATCAGCACGCCGGAGTCAAGAGTGATAACTATTCAGCCTTGGGATCCCCAAGCCTTGGCTATTATTGAAAAGGCGATCAGAGAAAGCTCTCTAGGCCTAAATCCGAGCGTTGATGGTCAAGTTGTCAGGATTACCCTTCCTTCCCTGACTGAAGAAAGGAGAAAAGAGTTTATCAAGCTTCTAGGCCAGAAAATGGAGGAGGCGAGGATTAGAGCCAGGCACATTCGTGAGGATATATTAAAAAAAGTTCAACATGAAGTAAAAGAGGGTAAAGGTCGGGAAGACGATGTCAGGAATACTAAGGATGAATTACAAAAACTTATTGACGGGTTGAATAAAAAGATTGATGAAGTTGCTAAGAAAAAGGAACAAGAATTAATGACTTCTTAAAAGGAAAAGACCTGCTTAGCAGGTCCTAGATCTCCTCAAGAATAATGGGGTGGGCGGCGTCTAGTATGTGGATCTCTTTACCGTTAAGCCCCTTTGCCTCAATAGAGTCCAAGTCGTAAGTAGGATCCTCAATTATTGTTTCAAATATTGACTGCCCTGTATTATTAAGGATGCGCATTTTGAATCGAGTGGTTTTATTGGCAGATTGTGCGTCTACCCCTTCCATGGACTCTTGTTTTCTCCAATTGACAAAGGCCCAGTGGATCAAGAAAACTAACAGTCCCATCAGGATGAGGATTGTTAATACAATGACGGCTGATATGTGGGGGCGATTCTTAATAAATAAAGCAATGTTATCAGCGTTCTCAAGGAGTATCTCGTTCATATATGCTTAAGGAACTCATGCAATAGTAAAGAACGGTTCTACTTTGTCAACCTATTACAGTTTTTGAAAAATAAGGTATATTAATATAAATGATCACCGCGCTAATATTCATTCTTGTCATCGGAGTCTTGGTTCTTGTTCATGAATTCGGCCATTTCATTGTGGCCAAAAGAGCTGGTATGAAAGTGGAGGAATTTGGGTTTGGGTTTCCTCCTCGTCTTTTTGGTTGGAAAAGAGGGGAAACAACATATTCTCTTAATTGGATTCCATTTGGTGGGTTCGTTAAAATTCTAGGCGAGGATGGGGACGATCAGGGGCCTAGAAGCTTTGCCTCTAAGTCTATTAAGACGCGTTTGGGGGTTGTCTTGGCTGGGGTAATAATGAATGTTTTCTTAGCTGTTGTCCTCTTAATGATCGTCAATTTCTTCGGCTTAAGGATCGGCTTGGTAGATGATGAGCTCTTTAAAGAGGCCAGGGATCATCAGATACAAGTCATTAGTATTGCGGCTGATAGTCCGGCCCAAGCAGCCGATCTAAGGCCCTTAGACCAGCTTATACGCATTAAAGCCCAGGAAAAGGTATTTGAGCTGGCGACTTCTAAGGAAGCCCAGGAGATAATAAAGGAGAATGCCGGTAAATCTCTTACCCTTGTTATCAAGCGTGGCAACGAAACAGTTGAGAAAACAGTGATTCCTAGATTGAACCCGCCGGAAGGGCAAGGGGCCTTGGGAATTTCCCTAGCTCAAACAGGAGTCATCTCATACCCTTGGCACGAAGCAATCTGGAGAGGATTCTATAACACTGGGATTCTGCTCATCAACACAGTAATCGGATATTACCTCCTTCTCAAGACCCTTTTATTCGAAGGCCGGCTTTTAGGAGAAGTGTCGGGTCCCGTGGGAATTGCCACCCTTACTGGCCAAGCAGCCAGGATAGGAATCAACTATCTATTGCAATTCGTGGCTTTAATTTCGATTAATCTAGCTGTTCTTAACAGCATTCCCTTTCCAGCCTTAGATGGGGGCAGAGCCATCCTCTTGATTGTTGAGAAGATTAAAGGCTCACCGGTGCCTAAAAGGGCAGAAGGAATGATTAATGCTGTCGGCTTTTATCTTTTGATTCTCCTAATGATTTATG
Source organism: Minisyncoccota bacterium (assembly GCA_036516715.1). Lineage (GTDB taxonomy): Bacteria > Patescibacteriota > Minisyncoccia > 2-02-FULL-40-12 > GWA2-44-9 > DATDZX01. The sequence goes on from DATDZX010000049.1 coordinate 5,177, forward strand.
TAACCATTAAGGATGTGGTCAAATTCTTTTAATCATGAAAGTTTTTGAAAAAAGAGCTTTAACTAAAAAATCGGAAAATATCTCTGAATGGTACCACGATATCGTGGTTAGGGCCGGCTTGGCCGAATACTCTGACATGAAAGGGATGATGATCATAAAGCCCACCGGCTATGCTTTATGGGAATCGGTTCAAAAGACTTTAGACGGCTGGTTCAAAGAAGACGGCGTTCAAAATGTATATTTTCCTCTCTTTATTCCCATGTCCCTTCTTCAAAAGGAGAAGGAGCATTTAGAGGGTTTTTCTCCAGAGTTAGCCGTCGTTACCCATGGCGGCGGGGAAGAGCTGGCTGAGCCTTTAGCCATCAGGCCGACTTCAGAGACGATCATGTATCGGACATTTTCTAACTGGATCCAGAGCTATCGGGATTTGCCTTTGAAGATAAACCAGTGGTGCAATGTCGTCCGCTGGGAAAAGAGAACATATCCGTTCTTAAGGACAACTGAATTTCTATGGCAAGAAGGCCATACGGCTCATAAAGACGAACAAGACGCCGAAGAGATGGCCTTAAAGGCTCTTGAATGGTATCGGAAGTTTTACCGGGAATATTTTGCTATTGATCCGTATGTCGGCCTTAAAAGCGATTCTGAAAGATTTGCCGGCGCCAAGAGAACCTATGCCATTGAGATCGTCAGCCCCGATGGGAAATCTCTTCAAGCGGCCACATCTCACAACCTGTCAGATAACTTTTCAAAAGTTTTTGAGGTCCAATATCTTGATGAAAATGGACAAAAGAATTTTGTCCATCAGACTTCTTGGGGTCTCTCGACTCGAGCCATCGGCGCCT
>DATDZX010000050.1:0-3605 GCA_036516715.1 Minisyncoccota bacterium
AAATGGTATTAATCCCCCTCTCCTTCCCTTCCTTATTGTCATGGTATGAAAATATGCCCTTAACCGCTACTCCTTGTTTCTCGTACTCACCCGGACCAGTGATGACAAAGGTGCTAGCTTCTACTTCCCCCACGTTGTTGTGGTCGTAATGCTGGTGAGAAACCAAAACTAAGTCATCCTTTACCCTCGGCGGCTTTAAGCCGATCTCCTTGGAAAAAGGATCTAAAAGAATGCTGCCTTCTTTGGCTTCTATCCGGAAGCAGCTATGGCCGAACCAGCTGATAGTCATAGATAAATTGTATCATTCTTTAATGCACCGGGCAATGGTATTTTCGTTGAAAAAATTTCAGCATAATATATACTGGCTTCAGCTACTTTTCCAATCAAATATGCTTCAAAAAGAAAAGTTCCAGCTTTGGAGAAATTCGCTTAGCATCATGTCTATCAAGGATTTGGAAGACTTGCTGAAAAGCATAGAGAAAGATGAGTCCTTTCCGTTCCCGATTGATAAATGCCGGAAGACGATCAGGGGACTGATAGCTTCTAAGATATCAGAAGTCGAACCAGCTACAAGAATCGTCGAATTCGTCAGTGAAGGAAGCGGTTTGCCCTGGAGTCCGGAAATTCAAAAAACCGAGAGCGGGCCAGGAGACATCAACCTTCTAATGAACGACGTGCCAATCACCCTGTCGCCCTTTGACAAGATAATGATTGAATTGGCCAAAGGACTGATTGAGACTACCGGCGGCTTGATGCCCACATTAGAAGTTAAGCAGGCGACCAATTCTCATAATGAAGTCTACCTGAGACATATCGCCCGCTGGGTGATTCCTGGGGCGATATCGCTTGAAGAGCTCTACAGTCTTGCCCATATCGTCCGCGGATCCTATGAGCAAGGCGTCAGCGGCCACAAGTCGAAGGGGAGCGGTTGGGAAAGAACTAGCCGTTATTTTGACCTTGAGAATAACGTGGTGCCGGCCAGAGAATGCATTTACTTCGGGCCTTCGGCCAGATACATCGATGCCCATGCCAGAGGAGTCCTTGTCTCCAGGCGATTCCGAAACGCGGCTGAAGCCAGATACCTAAAGCAAACCCATCGGGACGACTGGATTGCCAGATCAGTTGAAGGCCTTGTCCTTCAAACCGAAATCGAGCTAAGAGAAGGGCCCACCGAGGACGAGAAGAAGATGCCGTCTCTCAGCCAGGATAAATATCTCCAGTTAGTAGTCCAGATATCGTATCTCCTCGGCAAGAAGAAGCTCATCAACAATCGAATACTGATGGCGGCTATTTGCCGCGAGTTGAACCGAGTAGGTACAAGCAATATTCAGAGGGATGCCCTTTATGGCATGCATTCAGTTCTCGAGACGATTGAGCGTGTGCTTGTTATGCCTCTCCAGCGTCCAGATATAGCCAAAGTATTAGAATTCCCTCCCGAATCCATCTTGTTAGTCGGGGTACCAGGCGTAGGCAAGAGCTTTCTCAGCCACTACTTGATGACCGGAGACTACAACGCCATCTTTGCAGCAGTTGATAGCGAGCGGGTCAGAAGCGATCTTAGAATGAGTAATGATATCGGCGTGACGATGCTGTTTCTCAAGATCGATAAAATCAGATCCGAGACTGGCTTGCCGATCGTGCTTCTACTTGACGACATAGATATTATTCTTGATAAGGATGACGTTGTGGCGAAGTTCCTAGGTCTTATGCAAGGCATAAGGCAAAAAGGTTTCTTCATTATCGCCTCGACAAATCATCCTGAAAAGATCGACTATCGGCTTTTGGAGCCAGGGCGGTTTTCAAAGGTTGTCCACGTCGGTCTGCCGAAGGAGAGTGACCGGGTTGGCGTCATCGCCACCCACTTAAGGAACAAGCGGTTTTCAAATGAGGACAAAAGGCAAGAAGTTATTTCAAATCTAGCCAAAAAAACGGAAGGCTGGACCCAAAGATATCTTTGGGAGCTGTGTACTGAGGCCTGCCGCCAATGCGCCCTTGAGGCAATTACTTCTGGCCAGGCTGATTCTCTAGGAAACTTAAAATTAACTGGGGCGCACCTAGACTCGGCTTTTGCTGAGTTAAGCAGATCTTTTGATGTCAGAAAGGTCAGGGAAGCAGACCATAATATCAGAAAATTCATTTCTCGTTTCAGTTCCCGGGTTGGATTTTGACAAGGCGCACCTAGATGCGCCTTTTAAAACAAAACCTTGTATTTTGATTGCATATCCGCTAATATTACTCGGCATGTCTTTTTACATGCCGGGGCAGGTCAGTAATAAACTGCGGCCCCATATACACATACATGGATTTAATATCAGGCGACATAAAAACAATGAAGGATCTATTGGCAAAAGAGGAATTCTTTTTGCCTAAGCCTGGCCACATCCTAGGTGGTCAAGTAATCACTGTTTCAAAAGCTAACGCTGTTATCGACTTAGGGCCGATCGGCATCGGCATCGTCTATCCCGGCGAATTCTATGACAACCCGGATAGAATGAAGGAGCTAAAGCCAGGAGACATGGTCTCGGTCATGCTCATCGAGCTTGAGAATGACGACGGCTACCGGGAAGTCTCTTTAAGGGCGGCCCAGATAACCACGGCGTGGCAGGATATAAAGGAGAAGAAGGAAAAAGGTGAGGTCTTAACTACAAAGATTGTGAATATTAATAAAGGCGGACTAATCGTGGAAGTCGGAGGCATTCAAGGTTTTCTCCCTCTCTCTCAGCTTTCTTCCGAACACTACCCGAAAGTAGATGGTGGCGATACAACAAAGATCGTCCAAGCCCTTCAGAAATTTAAAGGCCAAGAATTCCAAGTCAAAATCATTGATTTCCTTGAGGCGGAGAATAAGCTGATTGTTTCCGAGAGAGCCATTCAAGAAGAAGCCCTCAAAGAAGAGATCGCCAAATTAAATGTTGGCGATGTTGTTGATGGCGAGATAACTGAGGTGACTGATTTCGGCGCTTTCGTCAGGATAAATGACAAACTGGATGGCTTGATCCATTCTTCGGAGATTGAATGGAAGTTCATAGAAGACCCAAGAGAAGTCCTCCACATCGGCGACAAAGTCAAAGCGAAGATTGTTTCTCTGGAAGGTGGCAGGATATCTCTTTCACTTAAAGCCTTAAGAGAAGATCCTTGGGTTGGGATTGAAGAGAAATACCCTGTTGGAGCAAAGGTAAGAGGGAAGATAATAAAGATGAGGCAGAGCGGAGCCTTTATAGAACTGGCTGGAGATATCGTCGGTTTCGTCCCCCTTTCCGAACTATCAGGCCAAGAAGCGATTGAACCTGGGAAAGAATATGATATGGCTGTAGTGAACGTGGACCCAAAGGATCATAAAATGACGCTCACCTTAGAAAAAAAGACAGAATAAGCAAAGCGGCTCTCGAAAGAGAGCTGTTTTGTTCTAACCCAATTCGGTTTGACGACACAAAGAAAGTGTTGTATTATCATTATTGTGAAGCAAGGTAAATTCCCCCCTCAAGTGCAACTCTCAGTCTTAATCTCTCCTTTTAATATATCAGATTCTCGTGCCACCTCATACGCGCTCCTGTACCGAAGCGATTTTCTGTACTTGTGATTCAATATCGCAATGCCTTTTTGGA
>DATDZX010000051.1:0-3940 GCA_036516715.1 Minisyncoccota bacterium
GTCTTTGCCTTAGGCTTCCATAACAGCGCCCTTGTTCAGAAATCTTCTTTCTTAAGCCGGCTGACTGATATCTCTTCAGACAGCTTTACGGTAAAGACCAGGTTATGGGCTTGGGAAGCGGGCTTTAAAGGCTGGAAGGAAAACTTTAAGACGATCCTTTTGGGATGGGGGCCGGAAAGCTTCAACTATCCTTTCGCCAAATATTTTAATCCCCAGTTCTTCAGAGGTTTAGGTTCAGAAACCCTTTTCGATCGGGCTCACAATATGTTTATCGAGGTCTTGGTAACGATGGGATTGATTGGTTTCTTGGCATATATTTCCATTTTCTGGGCCTCTCTCCGATCTCTTTGGAAAATGATGAAAGAAAAAGGCAAGGATCATGCTTATGCCGTCGGCCTCTTCTGTTTGGTCGTGGTCTATGCCATTCATAACTCCTTTATCTTCGATACCGCTCCTAACTTCGTGACCTTCTTTTCCATTCTCGGTTTCATTTCTTTCCTAGCCTTCCCTCAACCGGAGCCAGTGTTGGCCAGGCCAAAGACCTTGCCGGCCGTTAAGAAAATGCTCGTTGCTGGCTTAGCGATAGTGATGCTCGTGGTAATATATGATACCAATCTAAATGCGGCTAAGGCGAACTACACGACTACCAGGGCTATCGTAGCCAGCTGGAATGGGGACTTTAATGGGGCGGTTACAAAATATCGCGAAGCAGTCTCATACGAAGTGGCTGGCAAATATGAATACCGACATCGATTCGCTCAGTATATTCTTGAATACTCGCTGAATAAGAAGATGACCCCTGATTTAGCCGGAGTAGTTCAGAACGCTGTAGCGGAAGTTCAGAAAAATGTGGACGAGAATCCTAAAGACTATCTCCCGTATTTGTATATGTCCCGACTGTATATCACCCTAGGCAGAGATGATCCTCAGTCTCCGGCCAATGACAAAGCCTTGGAGTTCTCATTAAAAGCATTAGATATCTCTCCGACATTCGTCAGAACGTATTACGAAGTCGGCCAGGCATATTTGAACAAGAAAGATTTTAACAATGCCGTTAAATACTTTGAGAAGGCTGCCGAATTGAATCCGAATGTTGGGTTATCTATTTGGTATTATGCCATCGTGGAATTCGAGAGAGGAAATTACGATCAAGGTAATAAGCTGATTGATGAGGCGATAAGTAAGGATTATTCGCCGACAGAAGCCGATTACAACCGCTTAGTGACAGTCTACGCCAAGAAGAATGATTACCCCCGACTCATAAAAGTCTACGAGGCTTTGATTAAGATTAATCCTAATGATCCCCAGTATTATGCTTCCTTAGCCGTATCCTATGCTCGGGTGGGTAGAATTGAAGATGCCATTAATGCCGCCCGTAAAGCGGCTCAGGTAGATCCATCATTTGAAGCTGAGGCCCGGAGCTTTGTCTCGTCTTTAGGCCATAAGTGGTAATATCTCATTGAATTTTATTCTGTATTTCCCTACTATTGATATATGCCAGAGAGGGAACAGATATCAGGTAATCAAAATGAGCAAATTCAGCCTCAGCCTTTTGAATTTAAAGATTCTGAGTCAATAGAAGAGTATTTAGAATGGAAGCACAGTATTCCTTTGGAATTTAGAAGGATTATAGAATCCAAGCTGAAGAATACAGCACCTAATCCTCCTTCAACAGGCTATCCATTAACTGATCAATTTCTTAACGACTTTGCAAAGGCTATTCAAAGCGGGACTCTCGATGCTTCAAGTGTTGATCCTCGGATTGCCGACCTCATTATGCCTCTCTCAAGGATTGAGACTCGAGGGGGATACCTTAATGTCTTTGAAACTCTTTCTAACCCCAACGTTTCTTGGAAGTTAAGGACTAACATATATGAAACTCAGATCAGGCCCATTCTGGAATGGCTTGTCGACCAAGACTTAGAATCGGCTCAGAAGAAAATCCAGGAAGATAGCCAAAGAGAGGAGAAACAACAAGCTGAAGAACAAAATGATCTGCCTCCTTCTAATGAAGATGTCAGGTCTTCGATGGAGCAGGGAATGGAAAAAAGAGAAGGAGAAGCAAAAGCCATCTTTTCAGTCGCCCCTTTTTATGGTGGATACTACCGCCAGTTGGTGTTCAATAGCTTCAGGAAGGATTTGCAGTGGGCAAAATCTCAAAATGAATTCTTGGAACCTAAGGTCGAAGCCATTGACCCTCTTTCTATCCGAGTATTGTCGGGCAAGATACGAGGGCAATCTTCTTTATCCCTACCTCTGCCATACGATTGGCTTCCCAATCCAAACACAATCGAAACCGATGCTCCCTTAGAGAAGGTGGAGTTACAACAAAATCAAGATGGTCTATGGTACCTCGCCATCCAAGCTGAAGGCGTCTTCTCTTACCGTCTCACTATCGGTCAAAGGCAATACATCGAATCAATCAAACGGTTCCAAGATTCTAGTATTGAAGGGGACATACCAGATGAGCTTACTAAGATGATCAAAGAACTTCGTAAGCAAGGTTTACCAAAACTTAAACTAAAAAGAGAGATTGTTAAATTGGTGCGTAACCACCTAACCTATTCGAATGACCCTCAGGCGTATGCTCAGTATGTTTCTGATTCAAGCCAATATTTCAAAAAAGTATGGGCCCACAAAGCGGCTGATTGCTTTGTGGCTAATACTCTTGCTTTAAGAGCCTTAGCCGAAGTTGATTCCCAATCCCGCTTTATCAGTGGCTATTTTGTTAGGGAGAAGGGCCAATCAGGCCAGGCAGTTATGCATTCAGGGAATGGCCACGCCTGGCTTGAGATATGGGATCAAGGTAGCCAAAGAGTAATTCGGCTTGATGCCACGCCGAAGGGCGACCCGACGATTGACGAAGACCAGCAAGAAAAAGACCTTGAAGGGGAGCCGGAAGAGGGTGACTATGGCCAAGAGGAGATAATGGGGGAGAAGGAAGCTCAGGAGAAAATCAAAGAGCTGAAAAAACAAGAAAAGTCTAATACCAAGAAAGAAACCAAAGGACCAAGTCTAATTGAACAGCAGTTCGCGGAGCTGGCTGAATGCACCCCAGCTCAGGCCAAAGAATTTATTGACGCTTTAGAGAGAGTCAGAAAAATTGTCGACGAACGGGGTATTTCCATTTCTGATCTCCTGAAAAATGAATGGCAGAAGATAATTGAGGAGAGGAAAATCGAGAAGCGTGAATACAAGGGTCCAGTTAGAATGGATGAAGGGAGTAGGCTTGAAGATCCGGTTGAAGCTACTATCGATATTAGATCTCGGGAATTTAACCCAACTGGATTTGAAAAAGATGAGACCCAAGAAAAGCTAGAGGCTGATTTTGGCGGTATCTGCATATATTTTTCTTTTGATTTGTCCGGATCAATGGCCCAACCTGATGCTGCAACAGGCCGATCAAAAGCCGATGTCCAAAGAGACGCTGCCCTGCTCTTTGTTGACTCGCTGATGCAATCCTCATATTCGACCCGTCAGCATGGTCAAGATTCAGATTTACTCCCTTTAAAGATCATGGTAACCTTAGCTTCAGAGACTGGCCAAATCAGTCTTCCTTTAACCGATCGCTGGGCTCCTAAGGAACAATGGGCGATGTACTCCGCTCTGGTCAGAACAGCTCGAGGTGGGACGCCAACCCACCAGACCTTACAGCTTATAGAAAAGGATTTTGACAAGGAAGTAGCTCAGATCAAGAAGATGAACATTCCTCTTGAAAAACAGCCCCTTCACTATATCGTCGAGGTTTCAGATGGATCTCCTGATGATTTTGCCACCACTGAAGCAATGCACGTGAAATTAAAGGCCAAGGGAGCAGTGATTCGGAGTTACCCGATTGGCGGAGCTTCAGCCAGTGCTGACGCGGCCGAACCCCTCACTTCGTTCTCAGAATTACCAAAGATTATGGCGAGAGATATTATTGATAAATTTCAAAAGATAA
>DATDZX010000052.1:0-3062 GCA_036516715.1 Minisyncoccota bacterium
CACGTCGGCACAGCCAGTTTCTTTAAAGGAGGCCTTGCTTGGCTCTTACGGGAAGCCATAGATCTTCGATATCTTCTATCAATTCTGGCGGCTCCCAAAGCCCTATCTCTCTTTCGGTCAGAATTGGTGGTGTTCACAAAAAACGATTGATCATTTATCTTCCTTTGCTATCCTTATATTACTCCTCAGGAGTAATATAGATGTTTGAAAAAGATAAAATACTGCTTGGCCTTTCTTCAAGCTGGCGTCCGACCCACGAAGTTTTGTTCACCCTATATCAGAATAACCTTCTCCTTGATCTTGGTTGCCCTCTTAATGTTCTAGGCCTTCTTAGGGTGTATATCTGGCTTTGCCGCCAGCGGAAACTTGTTGATCGTCGTCTCACGTCGGCAGAATCGAAATCATTCTACGAGTGGCGTCTTACTATCAAAGGATGCGAAAGAAGATCTTTTGTCGCGTCATCCTTGGCCATTCAATTAAGAAGAAGCTTCCATCACCTAGCCCGAGCATAAATACTACCCTACTAAACAGGGGAGAGGCTTTAAGAGCCTCCTTTTTTATTGATCAAGATTAAAGTGGCAAGCGGAAAAGCCTCGAGAATGCACAAATAAACGGCTCAGTATGTTAGATAAGCCGTTTAGTTTAACTGTCGATAACTCATTTGATAGTAATTTCAGGATATATTAAACTGGGTATAATATCACAACCATGTAATTCCAACCTAGAGTTTAAAAATAACCACTCCCCTAGTATTATAAAATAGAAAATGTTACCCCTATTAGAAGATTTTCTTCTTCACCTCCAAGTAAATAAGTTCTCAAAGGAAACTATATACAACTATGAGCGTGATCTCACTGTTTTTGACAACTTTCTTTCTAAGGATCTTAAAAGTGATTTTAAGGATCTCTCTAAGCGCTCCATTGAACTATACAAAGCCTATCTATCATCCAAGGATAGGCTCACTGTTGATATGCATAAGTCTATGAAATATCTTTCCAGCGGCTCTATCAACCGCTACCTCTCGTCTCTTAGAAGGTATCTAACATATCTGATTGAGATGGATTATCCCATCCCAATCCCCCCTCAAGCTATAAAATTAGTGAAAACTGAGAAAAAGATTGCCAAGGTAGCGGAGCTAGATCAATTAACAGAATTAATTGAATTTCCTTCTACAATAGAAAAAGAGCCTTTGGTAGCCAAAAGAAATCGGGCTATCCTAGAGGTTCTTTTTTCGACCGGACTTAGAATATCAGAATTAGTTAATTTGAAAATAACAGAAATTGCTAAAAATGGACAAATATATGTCATGGGTAAGGGTAAAAAAGAAAGATTTGTGTATTTGACCCCCAGGGCCCAGAAACATCTAAAGGAGTACCTAGATACTCGGGGAGATGATTCTCCATATGTATTTATCCCCTATCGAGGGCAGAATAACCCTGACAAAGCAAAGAAAATATCCGCCAATTATATTCAGATGAAAATAAAAAAGTATCGGGAAATACTCGGAATTAATGTGCCCACCTCAGCCCACTCCTTGCGTCATGGCTTTGCTACCTATTTAGCGGAATCAGGCGCTAACCCGGCAGCCATCCAAATTCTCCTAGGGCACGAATCTCTTGATACAACGACTAGATACGTCCATGCCTCGCATCGCTATGCCAGGAAAATCCACGAAAAGTATCACCCTTTAAAAAAGTAGCTATTGTTTACCCCTTTGTTCTTCTCTCTGTTTGTCTTCCTCTCGTCTTTTCTCCTCAGTCTGACGGTCTTCCAAGTCTCTTCTTTCTTTAACTTGCTGATCTTCTAGCCTATTTTTCTCTTCTTTTTGCTGTTCAGTTAGTTCTGGCATGATAAATGTCTATTCCCGATTTTCTCTCTGCCACTATATTATAGAGGCAAGGCAAATTGCCAGGAAGGAGAATGTAAGGAGATAAAGAATGTTACTGGTTCGCTGCATACCAACCATTACATCTAATAGGCATTAAGAAAAAATGAAGTCAATTGTTTAAAAGCCGATTCCAAGTTACTATTAGAGAACCAAAAGCTTCCCGAAGGAAGCAGAGGTGAGGGCCAGGGAGTTGAACCCTGGAGAGGCCACCGAGCTGGGGTCAAAGTTGATTTTGCGACCAGCCCGTCTCATTCACCTCACCTAAAATATTATATCATAAACCACAGATAATGTCTACTCCCTATCTTACCTTAGAAGAATTCAGGAAAAGTCACGGCTATGAAATAGATAATATTTGGTATCCGAGAGTTACTTCGATCGTTTCCATCAAGGCTAAGCCGTTTCTTGATCGTTTTTTAAATTCTTTGCCTGATAAAGCAAACGGCGAAGCCATTAAAATAAAGTCAGCCGAAGAAGGGACCCTCATTCATGACACCATTGAGGGCTATCTTAAAAGAGAGCCAGTAGCCATTCCTGACGCAATAAAGCCAGCCATGACTGCTTTCTTTGATTTTGCCAGCCGACATAGTATCGTCCCCCATCGTATTGAGGAAAGGATTGTCTCCAAGAAGCATTTGTACTCAGGAACAGTAGATGTCTTGGCTGAGTTAGATGGTGAGCTTGGAGTGCTGGATATTAAGACCTCAGGCGCAATCTATCGGGATTATGGCCTCCAGACCGCCGCCTATGTCGAAGCCTTCCAAGAAAAGCCGGACTATCCCCTCCTGACCCGCTGGATTTTGCGGGTTGATCAAAACCAGAAGTGCCTTAAATGCAGCGCCACGCTCAGATTAAAAGGTGGTAATTATAGGGTTAAAGGGGAAAAATATCCCTGCGAGCATGAATGGAGCGAGACGCAAGGCCATTGGGAATTAAAAGAATTGAAAAACCTTGATTATGATATCAAGGCTTTTCTAGCTTGTAAGACGCTCTGGGAATGGGAGCACGAGTATTTTCTCAAGAAGTTACGCTAGACTTTTTACGGAGACGGATACTTTGCGGAGTGACTTCAAGATACTCGTCCTCGTTCATAATTTCAAGGCCATTTTCCAATGTCAGCGTATGGGCTGGGCTGAGAACTACATTCTCGTCTGATCCTGCTGCTCGCATGTTA
>DATDZX010000053.1:0-7706 GCA_036516715.1 Minisyncoccota bacterium
AAGCTGCCCATGTGGCAGTTTTTAGTTTAGACAATTCAACAGTTTTGAGTTATATTAATACAAATTTGCGGGTATCGTATAATGGTAGTACGGCAGTTTTCCAAACTGTCGGCCGGGGTTCGATTCCCCGTACCCGCTCCACAATTAGACTTTCCGACTTTTGACCGACGAATTGGTGGGCGGCACAAAGGCTTCTGTCAGTTTTTAAGAATTTCTGATAAAATAGGTTCGAGCGTGGTTGTATAAATACACCACAATCAAGAAATCGCCTACACAGCGATTTCTTGATAAAATGGACTAATGGAAGAACTTAAGTTGTTAAAATTCAAACCAGAGGACTTTGAAGAATATAAGTCTTGGTATAAAGATGTTAATCTAGCCAAAGAACTTGGGCCGATGGATAAAGAGTGGCTTAATGCTGTATTGAAAGAAAAAGATGGCCAAGAATATAGTGCATTCAATAAAGAAAATTTAGTGGCTGTGGTTGGAATAAAATTCCCGAACACTGAACATCCTTACTATTTCATTACAGATATAGCAGTAAAACCAAGTCTAAAAAATCAAAGGATAGGCTCGCAAGTTTTACAGAAATTAATAGAGTTACATACATTAAAGCATGTGCGGTCTTGGCAAACAGTTGTAAATGTTAGAAATGTGGAAGCTAAGTTATTTCTTGAAAGGAATGGTTGGATTTGTAAAACTGAAGTTCCAGACGAACATGGGATGATAACATTTGAGCTATATAAACGATAAGCCACACGGTGAGGAAGAAAAGACAATTTGTTTTATCTTACCTCTCTTATCGTAAGCTTGGTATAAAAAATAGCTCGGACGATGTCTGCCAAAAGGTTCTAATGTCATCAACTATCCCGCTCCAGTGAAACAAACTCGGAATATTCTAAACTATCTTGGCCAGTTGAGGGTTTATGGGATCTTAGATATTTTTGTTTTTGCCACTGCCTTAACAGCCAGCAATACAGAGATATTTGGAATAATCCTTCTTTGGATTGGTTTTCTTCTGCATTTGGAGGCTGAACATCGGGATGAGCTCAGGCTACGTATCAGTCAATGGATTGCACTGCTTGTATATATTCCTTCGTTTATATTTTTACCAACATGGGTCCCGTTAGTCTTTGGTTTTCTCGGTTTCTTATATGCCAAAAAGAAAAAGCATAAATTTCTTGCCCTCATATCACCCATGTTAAGAGGATTACAGAGCACAACACTAGCGTTTTCCTTTAATCCATATTTAATAATGCCAGCTTTTATTTTAAGTGCTGCGAGAAATCTAGTTGGAGACTTCCGAGATGCAGGAGGTGACCATGATACTAAAATCCTGACTATTCCAGTCCGGCTAGGATTTAGACAGAATCAGTCCTGGGCATTCTATGGGCATTTGATTATGGTCATATTTACAACAATATTCTGGTTTCAATATTCCTTCCTAGATCACTCAATACTTACACTTATTATCCTTATGCAAGTACTAGCTTATCCCGTAACGCCAAGAACAAGCAACCCCTCATATTTTAATTTATATTTAAAGAATCATAAAATCTAAGAACTGTAATGGCGATCTTAGTTACTTCACCCTCCATTCATTGAAATTAGATACATTTTCTCGGGAGACTCCATATGCCCCATGGTCCCTAATAGTGACGAACCTTGTTCATCAACTGATGATTCAAGAGAGAAGATGGAATACTGCTCATTCTGCCAAAGGCCCACGGGAAGAATATATAACATGTACCTTAAAGCATTTGTCTGTCTCTCTTGCCTCAGGATACCTCTCTTGAAGGCAACCCAGCCGCTCTCGTAGCGGCTTAATTCGTTATTATTACCCTAGTGCCGACATCGGCAAATTGGTAGAGCTTTTCCATTTGTGAATATGGCACGTTGACGCAGCCATGGCTCATTGGATTGCCGAAGTTGTTGTGCCAATAGGCGCCATGGATATAGTAGCCGGAAGGGAGGAATTTAAGATTCCATTTAGTGTTGGGCAGGTAATAGCCTGGTCCTTGATAGACTTTGACTGGGACCTTATCCTTTACGCTAAATGTCCCTATTGGAGTTGGAGTTTTCTTTAGGCCCGATGATATTTTAATTTCATCGACTTTGAAGTCATCACCGTAATAATAGCTAAGAGTCTGATCGCTTAGATCCACCTCTATCTTCTTGGGTAATTTTTGGATATGGGGCGGAGTTTCGCTGAAATACACAATTGCCGGGTCCTTGACCGGCATTGGCCTACCCTCGGTATTATATGTAATCTCGCCGGCGGTTGAACCAAAGACGGTTGGCACCGAACCCCATAGAATGGTCAACAATAGAAGAGTAACCCAGACATACATGATTCATATATATGCCTGATATATGAATGAGGCGTGAAATACTGTATGGTAGATTCAGCCCCTGAAAAACATGTTTGCAAAGGGCTTTTCTGAGTCTTTGGCCGGAGTTCTAACTATTACTGTTACTCTTTCCTTTGTTATCGCTCCGATTCTCAGTTTTTTCCTTCCTGAATCATTTACCCAGCAAACCAAGAATCCAGTCATCCAGATTGAGGGGGCATCGTTTATGCTGCCTCCTTTATGGAAGCAGAGCCCGCGCCCTGGTTGCGAAGGTTCCTGTGGGGATTTGATCAGGCCCAATGAGAATGAATTTAACTCCCTATACTATATCTACGGCTATGTACAATATCCGCCAACACCTTTTCCGGAGGATGACGTGGTTCAAATAGCCAGAGGCTTCGGGATAGCGACTCTCTCCCACTCTCCCCGTCACGCCCAGCTTGTCGCGGTCCATCCTTGCAAGAAAGAAGCTGGTTACCAATTAGTTCTCTCGATAGAAACAAAGCATATTCAGAACCATGACGTAGAACTGCTCTGGGACGTTGCTAGGTCATTGACCTTCACTGACCTAAACTGTTTAGAATCAGAGACCCCTTAACCAGGGGCTCTTCTTTTAAGAAGCCCTAACGTGGCTCCAATAGCATTGCAACCGATATCGCCCAAAGTATCTAAGCCGGTTCCCATACTGTATCCAGTGAAAAGTGATTGGGCGGTAAATTCTATTCCCTCCCAGATAAGGCCAAGAGATAGAACAATTAAAAAAATAAAGAATTTTCGCTTGGGCCACTTAGCAGATAAAGCCAAGGCGATAAGAAGGGGAACAACAGTGTGAAGACCCTTATCATATAGCGGAATCCGGTATAGATCGAAAAGTCGGGCGCTAAAGCCAATAGCGATGGCCGCGAAAAAGAAGCTTTGTTCATAAGCTTTTATCCTCACCATTCTGGAGACGAAGAGGATGCCTAGATAAAGCGCCAAGTATCCTGCCGCAAACTGAGCCTTTCCGTTTACAAAACCGAGGACTAAAAAGGAAACGATAACAATATGCAATAAAATTAAAAATCCTCGATGCATATTTTAAACACAGTAATTTGTCGGGCCGCCGAGATTCGAACTCGGACTAAAACGTCCCAAACGTCTCGTGCTACCATTACACCACGGCCCGCTACCCCCGGCAGGAATCGAACCCGCATGGAAAGGTTAGAAACCTTTTGCTTTATCCATTAAGCTACGGGGGCAATACCTAATCTAATCTTGTGTATTTTACCCTAGAATCATCCCTTTATCAACAAAAACATATCCATAGAGTTAAGAAGGATATATAATAGAAGGATATGCTAGATAAAACATTGGCTATGGGCATCTCATTCGTGGTCGTATTTCTAGTGGCTGTATATATCGCTTTTACCTGGGGTCAGAAGACAGGCTATCAGCAAGGCTATGACAAAGGGAAAGGGGAGGCAAAGACCCAAGTTCAAGCCTCTACTACTCCTGAGCCAGTCAATCCGCTTGATTCCGCCACGACCAATCCTTTGGACAAGGTGAAATATAATCCATTTAGATAGATGAAAAGGTTTTTATTTATCCCTCTTTTTGTCTTTGCCGGGCTTGGCTTTGCTTGGGCGGCTGAGAATCCCTTCAATATCTCTTTTCCCGTGGAGGAACTAGGCGGTTGCGGATCAATGGAGGAATGCCGGACATATTGCGATGAGCCTGAGCATATCGAAGCTTGCATCTCCTTTGCTGAAAAGAAAGGCTTGGTTAAAAAAGAAGAAGCTCAACAGGCTAGGATCGTCCGGCAAAGCATTAAAGCCGGCGAAGGGCCAGTTGCCGGCTGCCGAAATGAGGTGGAATGCCGAAAAGCCTGCGACAATCCTGAGAACAGAGCGAGATGTTTTGATTGGGCCCAAAAGAAGGGGTTAGTAAAAGAAGAGTCGCTTGAACGACGAGAGGAGACTCACGAATTTACGCCTGAGAAAAAAGAAAAAGCAAGAAGAATAATCGCGGAGAAAGGTGGACCGGGCGGCTGCGCCAGCATGGAAGCCTGTTCCCAGTATTGTGAAAAGGAAGAGAATTTTTCTGCGTGCATGGCTTTTGCCAAAACGCAAGGTCTGATGACTGAAGATGAAATCCAAAGAGCTGAAAAATTTAAAGACCGAGAAGGGCCGGGAGGATGCAAAGGCATTGCTTGTCGAGAATATTGCCAGAATGAAGATCATCAGGAAGAATGTATTGAATTTGCGACTAAGAATAGCCTTGTCTCAAAAGAAGAAGTAGAAAGAGTTAGAAAATTTAGAGATGCGACCGGGCCCGGAGGGTGTCGGGCTGAGGGTTGTCGGACATATTGCGAAAACTCTGAACATCACGATGAGTGTTTTGAATTCGCTAAATCGCATCACCTAATTCCGGAAGAAGAGCTTGAAAGAGTCCAGGAGATACGTAGAGCAAGGCATGAGGGGACAATAGACCCTAATGAGCTTGAGCGAAGAGATATTGGCCCGGGAGGATGCAAGTCTGAGCGTGAATGTTTTGAGTATTGCTCAAACCCTAGCCACGCTGAAGAGTGTGGCCGGACAGAGCCTTCCCACCCGCAGGTTTCTCCTCGGACTAATATGGAACGGCCTTCTTTCTCTCCGTATCAAAGGCCGGTCTACAGTCATTTACCAAGCCCCTCGTATCCTCCTGAGAATAGGCCGTATGAGGAATTTAACGAGTCTGACAGAAGATATGAATATCCGTCTCCAACCCATGAATTCCCCCCTAGGGATGAATTTAGGCCTTCGTCTCAGAAGGGCTCAATTCTAAATCGCGGATTAGGCGCCATATTAGAGCTCATCCGCTTTAAATTAAGATAGCTTTGGAAGTTTACATTCTGATAAAAGCCAGGTATACTGGGCATTGTGAATAAATCAGTTATCTACCTTATCCTCGCCGTTATTTTAGCTGTTGGATCGTATTTTTGGTTTTCTAAGGATGGGTCTTTTGTCTTTGTCCCCAAGGAAACCGAGACGGCTAAACCGGCTTTAGAAAGTCCGACTCCTAGCCCTACCCTAGAGCAAGGCTCGATCCGGGTTACATTGCCAAAAGCGAATGATGTGGTTGAAAATCCAATCACGGTTACGGGTACAGCCCGAGTTTTTGAGCAAACATTCAATTGGAAGCTTAAGAATCGGGATACGGGCAAGGTATTGAGCGAAAGTTTCGCTATGTCCCAAGGCGAGGAGCTTTCTGAATTCAACCCTTTTTCCTTCAAGATTCCCTTAGCAGTCGGCAGTCCTAGGGATCTTCTCCTCCAGGTTATAGAATACTCTGCTAAGGATGGATCGGTCGCCTATCAAGTTGATATTCCTTTAGAGCTTAAGAGCCAGGAGACAATGTCGCTTTCGGTATTCTTCAGCCAAAACAACCCAAGTGACTGTTCGAATGTTGCTGCCACATCAAGAACAGTCTTAAAAACCAAAGAAACGGGATATATTGCTTTGCATGAACTGTTAAAAGGCCCTGCAACCCTTGAAAAGGTGAAAGGGTTCAGAACTTCCATCCCTGATAATGTCAGAATTAATTCCTTGAATATATCAGATGGGGTGGCCAGGGCTGATTTCAGTCCAGAGCTTGAGGTTGGTGTGGCTGGAAGCTGTCGGGTAACAGCGATTAGATCGCAGATCACTCAGACACTAAAACAGTTTCCGTCCGTCAAAGATGTCGTTATTTCAATCGGCGGCAGAACAGAAGACATATTGCAGCCCTAAGGTTATGGAGCCTATGGTGTAGCGGTTAACACTGCAGGTTGTGGACCTGTAAACGAGGGTTCAACTCCCTCTAGGCTCCCAGGCAACAGAAAAGCAGCACGTTAATGCTGCTGGTCTCGCCCGCAAGTGACAGGGGAGATATACTCAAGAAACAAGTTGGCTATATCCGGGTCGAAGGTCCTCCCTCTCTCCTCACCGATTCTAAATCTCACCTCATCCAAATCTGGTTGACGATTGCGGTAGGATCGAGGGTGGATTAGGGCGTCATGTTGGTCGACTAGCGCAAAAATACGGGCCGAGACGGGAATGTCATTTTCAGAGAGACCATTCGGATACCCTTTGCCATCCCAGCGCTCGTGGTGGCAGTGAGCAATTTCAATCAGCGGACCGCTTAGGCCAGCTTCGGTCAAGATCTCAAAAGCGTGCGTGGGGTGCCTTCGTATTTCTGCCCAGTCCTCCTTGGTCAATTCCCCTTGCTTTAAAAGCAAATGCTGGGGAACACGGATTTTACCAATATCGTGGAGCATTGCACCGAGTCTCATTTGCTCGATGAGGCGGGTATTCATGAACCGGAGATATTTAAGGAACGATTGGATTTTTTTAGCCGTTCTTTCAGTATGTTCAGCATTTTCAGGGCTGTGATCTCTCAGAAGAGAAAGCCACTGATCGATTTCTTTGGGCAGAGGCCGGATATCTAATAGTGATACATTTAATGAAGTCACGATCATTTTCTAATAAAGATCTATATTTATGATCGTCTCGGATCATGAAGATGAAATGAAACTACTTGTTTAGCGCATAGAGAATCTTCAGGCAGCCCCCTAAGCCCTCAGAAGAAGTGGTGGATAATAAGGTGACAGGCTTGGAAATTAATTCTGAAAGAATTTTGACCTTTTTCTCGGCTTCGTTTTGAGACACGAGGTCGGTTTTTGATAGAAATACGTATTCATCTTTTTCGATTAACCCTGTTGAATAGTTTGAAAGTTCTTTTCGAATAATCTCATAGTCTTTAGCCAGATCTTCCGATTCACAGGAGATGAGGTGGAATAGGGTGGTGGTCCTTTCAATATGTCTTAGAAATTTAACTCCCAGGCCCTTGCCACCTGATGCCCCCTCTATTATCCCCGGAATATCGGCCAGGATAAGGTTCTGAAAAACACCTAGGTTTGGTTCAAGAGTCGTAAAGGGATAATTAGCCACCTTGCTTTGGGCCCTGGTAATGGCGTTTAAGAGACTGGACTTGCCGGCATTAGGCAAACCTATGACTCCAATGTTGGCAATCAGCTTTAATTCTAATCTTAGCTTCTTTGATTCTCCTTTTAAGCCCTTCTGTGATTGTTTGGGGCTAGTATTGAGAGACGAACGGAAATGAAAGTTACCTCGGCCGCCTCGGCCGCCTCGGACAACTTGAATTCTTTCCCCAGCCTTCAAAAGCTCATGAGATGATTTTGATTCTAGGTCATGAATCACTGTCCCGATAGGGATTTTAATTACTAAATCAGCACCATTTTTGCCGTCATTAAGCTGGTGACCACCATTGCCCCCATCTTGGGCCTTAAATACCTTAGTGTTTCTGAGTCGAGTTAAAGCGCCAATATCAGGGATA
>DATDZX010000054.1:0-6893 GCA_036516715.1 Minisyncoccota bacterium
TTCATACTTTGAAATCTTGCTGTCTCAAAGGTTATTCATTACCATACCCCTATGCCTTTAAAGGAATCAATCTTAGCGACTCTCGCATATTATGACGTCCTTGAGTACCCACTCTCTCTTTTAGAGATCCATAGATATCTAGTAAATCCTCAGAGAATATATTCCATATCAGAACCGGTTGAAGATATCAATATTTCTTCCGTCTTGTCTCTTTTGGATCAATTAGTTAAAGAAGGAAATATATCTGAAAAATATGGATTGTATTTCCTTCCGGGAAGAGATTTTGTCGTCCAAAGGATCGAAAGAGAAAAGATATCAGCCCAGAAATGGAAAAGGCTTTTAAAGATTGGCTACTGGTTTCAGGCGGTGCCGTATCTTAGGGGCATGTTTGTCAGCGGCTCGATGGCCATAGACAATGCCAATGAGAAGAGTGACTTGGATATTCTAGTCATTACTGAACCTAAAAGAATGTATACTTCTAGAATGCTTCTTTCTTTTCTGGCTTCAATTCTTCGGGCCAGAAGAAAAAGATACGATACTGAAGCCTCTAACAAATTTTGTTTCAACCACTACATTACCTCTGATTCTTTAAGAATCTCTCATGAGAGTATATATAACGGGGAAACGTATGCGACATTGAAGATGATATTCGGATCAGAGTCTTTGTACCAAGATTTCTATCGGGCCAATGTTTGGATAAACAAATACGTGTACCATTTCAGGCCCGATGAATACGATACCTTAAGAAAGATACAGAAGAATAGATTTCTTCTGTATCTGGCTAAAATAGGGGAATGGATTTTGGATTCTAAGCTTGGAGATTTTATCGAATCAAGACTGAAAAAATACCAGCAGGGAAGGATACGCAAAAATCCAGCTACTCACGCTTCTGGAGGCAGAATCATATATTCTGACATGGAATTAGAATTCCACCCTCGGTCTTTTGAGAGGAAGCTTATTGATCAATATAATAAGACGATATCTTCTGTTTGTGGATCCTTGGCATTGCCAGAGAAAGATTCTGGTTTGACATAAGACAGAAATATTGATAAAACTTGGTAGCTCTTTCCAAAATTATGCAAACCAATCTCGACGAGTTAATACTCGCTGATCTGAATGGGTTCCTTGATAGGCCTCTTGGCGATGGTCGATTGAGTGAAAATATTAGAGTGATTGATGTCCTTGTCCGCCTCTTAGGCCGTGGTAATATTTCTCATTCTGTAAAAAGAGAGTTCGTTAAAGTCGGTCAGGCCCTTGCTCCAAGAGTAAAGATGGCTGCATACGATTCCGGTTCTATAGAGAGTGTGACGAAGAGATTCGAAGCGGAAATAAAAGCTCTTGACGCTGCTGATAGTAAAGCTATAGAAGAAGTTCGAGATAATGAAGGATTGAATAGCGCATAGAGCCCATTAGGGCTCTTGACTTTTTTTAGCACTCCGCTATCATGACTGCTAGTTAATGATGCGGACCATTATAGTTGCGGCCAAGTCATCTTGGCCCCGCTCAATGCTCCGAATAAGGCCTGAATGCTAAAGCCACTTTCTGACCACGTCATCATCGAACCTTTGAAGGAAGAGAAAAAGAAAGGCTCGATCATTCTGCCCGATACGGTCGAAAAAGAAAAGCCTGAAAAAGGCAAAGTTATCGCTGTCGGGTCAGGCAAGATTAATTCTGATGGCAAGAGAGTCCCCCTAGAAGTTGAGAAGGGAGATGTTGTGCTTTTCACTAAATACGGTCCCCAGAAGGTTAAAGTTGATGAGAAAGAATATCTAGTCGCTAGAGAAGAAGATATCTTAGCGATTATCCAATAACATGGCTAAACAAATACAATATCAAACTGAAGCCAGAGAATCTTTAAAAAGAGGAGTCGATAAAATTTCTAATGCCGTTAAAGTCACTTTAGGCCCCAAAGGCCGGAATGTGGTGATTGATAAAGGCTATGGCTCCCCGACTATTACTAAAGACGGAGTCACGGTGGCTAAAGAGATAGAGTTGAAAGATAAATTTGAGAATATTGGGGCAGAATTAGTCAAAGAAGTAGCTTCTAAGACTAACGATGTGGCTGGAGATGGCACGACTACCGCCACTGTCTTAGCCCAAGCCATTGTGGCCGAAGGATTCAGCGCCGTGAATTCAGGCGCCAATCCTTTAGTTTTAAAAAAAGGAATGGATAGAGCGGTGGAATGGGTAGTTAATTACTTAGAAAAGAGAAAACAGAAGGTAACCGCCGCTAACCTTAAAGAGGTTGCCTCTATCTCCGCTAATGATCCAGAGATCGGGGAAATGATCGCTAAAGTTTTTAATGAAGTTGGCAAGGATGGGGTGGTAACCGTCGAGGAATCCCAATCAACTGAAATGTCTAAGGAATTAGTCGAGGGCACCCAGTTTGATAAAGGATATGTTTCAGCTTACATGATGACTAATCCAGAAAGGATGGAAGCCTCATACACCGATCCATATATTCTCTTAACGGATAAAAAGATATCTTCCATTCAGGAAATTGTTCCTCTTTTAGAGAAGATATCTCATTCAGGAAAGAGAGAGCTGGTCATCATTGCCGATGATGTTGATGGCGATGCTCTGGCTACCTTAGTCGTCAACAAACTTCGAGGCACCTTCATGGCTTTAGCCGTCAAGGCCCCTGGATTTGGTGACAGGAAAAAAGAAATGCTTGAAGACATTGCTATCATTACTGGCGGCCAGGTCATCTCTGAGGAAAAAGGCTTAAAGCTTGATTCCATGGATCTGGACATGCTTGGCAAAGCCCATAAAGTGGCAGCCACTAAAGAAAATACCACTATTATCGGGGGCAAGGGCAAGAAATCCGAGATCGACAAGAGAATTAACCAATTGAAGGAGCAATTAGCTAAGGCAACATCTTCGTATGATAAAGAAAAGCTGCAAGAGAGGATTGCTAAATTATCTGGCGGAGTAGCTATTCTCAGAGTCGGCGCCACTACCGAAACAGAACTTAAAGAAAAGAAATTCAGAGTTGAGGATGCTGTTTCAGCAACTCGAGCCGCATTAGAAGAAGGGATTCTTCCCGGCGGCGGCGTCGCCTTATTCGAAGCTGGAAAAGAACTATCCGTAAAGGCTATTCCGGGAGTCTCTGAAGTGGGAGACGAAGCCAAAGGCATCTCGATCATTAAAGCTGTCTTAGAGAAGCCTTTAAGAGTCATTGCCGAGAATGCGGGCAAGGACTCAAATGAGGTGGCCTTGAATGTCCATCAAGCGGCTAAAGGATTCGGATACAATGCCGCTACTGGCGAGTATGTCGACATGATCAAGGCTGGAGTGATTGATCCTTTGAAGGTCGTTAAGACCGCTCTCTTAAATGCCGTCTCTGTAGCTTCAATGATACTCACAACAGAGGCTATAATCTGTGAGTTGCCAGAAGAAAAAGCACCGCCATCTGCTCCGCCGATGGGCGGAATGGGGGACTACTAAAGAAAAGAGGCCGCACGGCCTCTTTTCTGTCAATTGACTTTCTTTCCTCTTCATATACCTTATATGCAACTGACCTTTAATAATGGGAGCCACATATGACTGAACATGATAAATACGTTCAGCTGATTGAAGCCTCCCAAGCAACGGAGGCCGAAAAGAAGAAGCTCATTGAAAAGATTTTTGATGTGACACTGGAAGTGGCTCGGATTCTGAGAACCGAAAATGAGAGCCTAGCCCAGGAGGTTCATTATTTGAGGCAGATGATAAGAGCACTTGAGCGGGTTATCGCTGACAGAGACAAGACAATCAGAGAAATCGCCGAATGGTCGGAAAATGAGATCAAGGCATTAAACGCCAGGGCGACCCATGATAGATTTGGGCTTCTGCAGGAGGATAGTTTTAGAGAGATGGCCAGATATTATATTGCCCGTGAAAGGCGAACGCACCTCTTCGCGTATGGTGTCATTGACCTCATCGATTTTAAAGGAATAAATGACAACTACGGCCATCCGATTGGCGATCTAGTTTTGGAAGCGGCCTCAAAAGTCGTTGATTCCATCTATGACTATCAGCCACCACTGCAGGCTGGCGAAAAGAGGCATAGCGAGACAAGAACGGAGTTTGATATAGGTTGCCGTCTTGGTGATGAGTTTATATTTCTTGTGTCAGAGATAGGTAGCGAGGGTACCTGCTGGAAGATGGCCGAACGGCTATTCAAAGAAATGGCCGCCATATCAATTCCCACTCCAAAAGGCATTCCCCTGGTAAGGCCTTCGATAGGGATTGTCTGTGTTCAGCTGCCGCCTGCCGAGGGTAGAAATTTTCTAGCCGATCAGACTGAAAGCAGGCTCTTTACTTGGGCGGATGGGCTGATGTATGAGGCAAAGCAGTATAGCAAATCAAGAGAAACATCCTACCCGTCAGACTTCATTCGGATAAAGGCCCTTGAATTCCGAGAGCTTTGGGATATTGCGCCTAATGAGAAACAAGCACCCAAGTCTATACGAGCCGAGTAATCGGCTCATTGCTTTTTAATACATCTAGGAGTACATTTTAATCATGTTTACACCTTCTATTATTATCCTGGTCGTTGTAGTTGTACTAGCCCTCTGGATCGTCGGCATCTTTAATGGCTTAGTTAGGACAAGAAACCGGGTCAAGGAATCCTGGTCTGATATTGATGTCCAGCTAAAAAGAAGATACGACTTGATTCCCAATCTTATAGAAACAGTCAAAGGTTATGCTGCTCACGAAAAGGATGTCCTCGAAAGAGTCATCCAAGCTCGGGCTATGGCGATAGGGGCCAAGTCTCCTCATGACCATGCCCAAGCTGAGAATATGCTTTCCGGGGCCCTAAAGAATCTATTCGCCGTGGCTGAAGCCTATCCAAATCTAAGAGCTTCAGAAAACTTTGCTAAGCTTCAGGATGAGTTGTCAGATACTGAAAACAAAATCCAAGCTTCTAGGAGATTCTATAACACCAATGTCCTCGATCTTAATACTAAGATCGAGCAATTCCCCAGTAATATTGTAGCCGGCATGTTCGGCTTCAAGAAAGAAGAGTTCTTTGAAGCTTCAAATGAAGCTGAAAGGGAACCAGTAAAAGTCGCCTTCTAAGATAAACGATGAATCTGTATACCCATAAAGACGCGAATATTCGCAAGACTTGGCTTTTGATGACTGTCTTTTTGGTTTTGGTTGTTTTTCTAGGCTGGCTCTTTGGTTTAGCCTTAAACAATACTTACATTATATATGGTGCGGTTATCTTTAGCTTTTTAATGAATGGCATTGCTTTTTGGCATTCGGATAAGATTGCCTTGGCCATGTCCGGCGCCAAGCCTGTAAAAAAAGAAGAAAATGCCTACTTGTATCGGATAGTTGAGAACTTATGCATTACTGCCGGCTTACCGATGCCGAGGATATATATTATCCAGTCTGGTCAGATAAATGCTTTTGCCACTGGCAGGAATCCAAAACACGCGGCTATCGCTGTTACGACCGGAGCCATCGAGAAATTACAGAATGAAGAATTAGAAGGCGTTCTGGCTCATGAATTATCTCATATAGGGAATAGGGATATTTTGGTTTCTTCGGTGGCTGTTGTCTTGGCGGGCCTGATTGCGATCTTGGCAGATTGGTTCTTGAGAATTCAATTTTGGGGCGGAGATGATCGGGATAGCCGAGCTGGAGCTGTTGTCTTGGCCTTAGCTATCGTAGCGGCTGTTCTGGCTCCTTTGGCTGCTTCTTTAATCCAGTTGGCTATATCTAGAAAGAGGGAATATCTAGCTGATGCTTCGGGGGCACTTCTGACTCGATATCCAGAAGGATTAGCTAATGCATTAGAGAAGATAGGGCATGATGAGACACAAATGAGGCATGCCCATAACAGCACAGCTCACCTTTTCATATCCAACCCTTTCAAAGGAAAGGCCGGTCGGAATTGGTTTTCAAAGCTATTTATGACCCATCCACCACTGGAGGATAGGATTAGAATCTTAAGGGATATGCGGCTATAAAGAGATATATTATTAGGCGAGAATATTGCATACTCTGATGCAACACGCTATAATAGCGAGTGTATGGATTCAAGGGAACTAACAATTCTAGGCGCTTCTTTATATGCCTGTGAGGGTACTAAGGCGCGTAGAGACTTTAGAACACCTAACGGGTATAATTACTCTATTGAACTTACTAACTCAGACCCAAATATTATAAGAATCTTTAGCCTATTTTTAAGGAGAATTATTAAGGCAGATTGGAAACGTGTTAAGGGTCAACTATTTCTTTATCCAGATTTAAACGAAAATGACTTGAAGATCGTCTGGTCGAAAGCTTCCGGGATTCCTTTTACACAATTTCAAAAATCGATTTATCTAAAGAAAAAGATAAGCAAATTTAAACCTAGTCCATTTGGAACATTTAAATTAAGATATCCTTGCAAGAGCGATTTTTTAAAATTGCAGAGTATGATAAATGATATATGGTTGGAATTTAGCTAACGGAGGCGTCACATAGTGGTCTAGTGTGTTCGCTTGGAAAGCGAATGTACCGCAAGGTACCAGAGGTTCGAATCCTCTCGCCTCCGCCAAAATTGGGAAAATGCAAATTTGGAGAGGTCAGCTCGCGGCGCGGCCGCGCTCTGAGAAATGGGCGGGCTAAAAGAAATTCTTTTAAAGAAGTGACTAACTGGCCACTTCTTGACGGTTAAGGAATGTTGGGTATAATTCCAAGTTAGTACGTGGGGCACCCACGGGCCTCAATCCGAACAACAGATTCCCTGAAAGGAGGGACAGAATGACTATTCGAGTTGGTTTCGTCGCTGCTTTGCTTTCCGTGTTCGTGTTCGGTTCTAACCTCAACGCCGGGCAGTGCTTTAAGGGCTGTCCGAGAGAAATGGTCGAGGAAGGGCCAGTCCCGGATGAAGCGCTCAAGACACTCATCGAGCA
>DATDZX010000055.1:0-4498 GCA_036516715.1 Minisyncoccota bacterium
CCATTGGGTCAATGGCGAGATATCTCTACCAGGAAATATTGATATAAAAGTGAGATATCGGACGAAGTCGGTTAGGGCCACTCTTAAAAAGAACGGCGATTTAGTATTTAAAAGATCCGAACGTGCAGTCACGGCAGGCCAGTCGGCAGTGTTCTATTCCGGTAGCCATCTTTTAGGCGGGGGAGTCATCGTATGACTCTGGCTTATTCTAACTGTAAGAGGAGGCTCGTCCCCGTCATCTCCTCTGGCTTTTCAATTTGTATTAGTTCTAATATAGTGGGTGCCACATCAGCTAGAATTCCTTGAGCTTGGGTATAGTTTTTGGCGATATCTTCTTCGCTTCTCTCCTTCATAAATTCTTTGGCAATTAGATAGAATGGTACCGGGTTATCATTATGTTTCGTCTCTTTCTCCCCGGTTCCTTTGTAAATAAGGGATTCAGCGTTTCCATGATCGGAGGTGATGATTAATATCCCTTCAGCTTGTAGTATCGCATTTTGGATCTGGCCGATGGCGATATCTACCGCTTCTATTCCTTTTGTCGCTATCTCCAGGTTGCCAAGATGGGAAAGCATATCTCCATTGGCGAAATTAAGCACATAGAATCCATAATACCCTCTCTGCAATTCCTGAATGACTTTCTCAGCAATCTCATCAGCTTTCATTTCAGGATGTTCAAGAATATTATGGAGCGAATCGATGAAGACATCTGTCTCGCCTTGAAGAGGCTTGTTTTTAAGGCCGTTAAAGAAGTATGTCACGTGAGCGTATTTTTCCGTCTCGGCAATATGAAGCTGATTCATACCAGACTTGCTTACAAGTTCTGGTAAGGAATTAGGAACATCTGGCGGCGGGAAGAGGACATGAAGAGACTCTGACTCTACATACTGAGTCATCGAGGCTATATACAAGTTATTCGGAATTGAATGGCTGAATGTCCCGGACTCTGGCTGGATAAAAGCCTTTATTAGTTGCCGCATACTATCCTCCCTGAAATTAAAGAAGCAGATAGCGTCATTCTCGTGAATGTATCCCTCTGGGTCACAAAGAAGGGCGGGGATGTCAGGATCATTGATCCCTTGAGCGTGTAATTCCTTTATCCTTATGACAGGATCGCCAACAGATTCCCCTTGGCCCTCCGTTAAGAGGCGATAGGTGACTTCAGTTTTAGCCCAATCGTTGTTTCTATCCATGGCATAGTCTCGGCCAATGATTGTCGCCAAAGTTCCAATTCCCTTCTTGGCCATAACCTCTTTCACTTTCTCTATTAGCTGGATTGATTCCTTCAGGCCCGAATCCCGGCCATCTAGAAAAAGATGAACTTTTACTTTTTCAGTCGTCTGCTTGGCAAAGTCTAAGAGAGCAAATAGATGGTCAATATATGCGTGGACAGAGCCAGAGGTTAGAAGCCCTATTAAATGGAGGGTGCTTTGATTTTTTGCTATGTGGCCAGCCAGCTCCTTAAGGACCGGGCTTCGAGAGAAAGATCCACTTTTTATAGCCTCATTTATTTTCGTTAAATATTGGAAGATTATTCTACCGGCCCCTAGGGTAAGGTGGCCGACTTCGCTATTGCCAGATTCACCCCAGGTCATACCAACCGCCGTCCCGGAGGCCTGCAAAAGCAAAGACGGATAGTTTTTCGTTATTTCATCCAAAACAGGAGTCTTGGCGTTTTTAATGGCATTACCTAACGTCTGGGGAGAATATCCCCAGCCGTCTAGGATAGCAAGAATGATTGGACGCATTAGATTCAGTATACGTACTCCTACGAAATGATTCAATCAGATTAATGTGTTGCTAAATATTTATGGTGTGCTACCTTTCCAGTAGCACTTACACTATGACGGACTTCTTGCTAGGTAGATTTTTAAGGATCGAGAGAAAATCAACTCTCCCATTATTACCTACCAATTTAGAGCCAGTTCGCGATCTTCCCGAGGAATTATTGGATTTAGGAGCTACGGATTTGTTGTTGCCGATTTCTGAACTGCCCAATCGCCTCGAAGTCTTTATTCTCAGAACTTTGCTTGAGAGGGCTGAAATATCAGATGAGTTTGTAATAGGGAGGTCAGAGCTTCAAGAACTATATGGATACCTCGACTTCCGGGGATCTCTTGAGCATCTTGAAGAGATTGGCTGGATTACGCGAAGGGACGAAGAAAGAAAAGACGGATCCGCTACATACTGGTACTCGATTACCGATCTTGGCCGATGCGCCATAAAAGCAATCAATCTAGTCTATCTCGTCTCGGGTGCCCCTTAAAGTGGGGCCTTCAATTTAAAATTAAGCGATAAGATTTGAGAGTGGACAACTGCGTATTTGCAAAAATCCTTGATTTTGCTAGGATATACCTATCCTTTTTAATTTTTAGTTAGTAGATCTTCGGGGAACTTCCCAAGAAATACCTTGTCGTTACTAACTTTCCACAATCATGCTATTCGGATTAAACCCGCTGTTAGTGGTCATTTTGGCGTTCTTAGTGGCTTTTTTGCTAGGATATTTCATCCGGCAGCTTATCGCCCTCCAGAGAGTCAGTTCAGCGGAGAATAAGGCGCAATCGGTCCTTAATGAATCAAAATCAAAAGCCCAGGATATTGTTATTGAAGCTAAGGATAAGGCATTAAAAATACTAGAGGAGGCCAAGAAAGAAGAGAAAGAAAGGCATGACCAGGGAATGAGGATAGAGAACCTCCTAACCAAGAAAGAGACTGATCTGGAAGAGAGGGCTAAAGAAGTAAAGCAAGAAAAAGAAGCCCTAAAGCAAAAAGCGCAAGAACTGGCTAATATAAAAACCGAGTTAATCCAAGCGCAAGAAAAAGGGGTTAGCGAGTTAGAAAGAATATCATCGCTTGGCAGAGAAAAGGCCAAAGAAGAGCTTCTGGCTAAAATCGAAGATGAATACAAGGAAGAGCTGGTTCAGAAGATAAAGAAATTGGCCAATGAGAATAGATTAGAGCTTGAAAAGCAGGCCAGGGAGATATTAACCTTAGCCATCCAACGCTACGCTTCAAGCCAGATAGCGGATGCGATGACGACGGTGGTTACTCTTCCTTCGGACGAGGTTAAGGGTAAGATCATTGGCAAGGAAGGCCGGAATATTAAGGCGATCGAGAGATTGACTGGCGTTGATATCATAATCGACGATACGCCAGAAGCCATTGTCGTATCAGGCTTTGATCCAGTCAGGAGACAGATTGCTAAGCTGGCGATTGATAAATTGATCGCCGATGGCCGAATCCACCCGGCCAAAATTGAAGAGATGGTGGAAAAAGCTAAGCAAGAGATCAATGAAAAGATCAAAGAGGCAGGTGAAGCTGCATTATTTGAGATCGGTATCGGTGGAATAGATCCTAAACTTACATATTTACTAGGAAGATTGGCTTTCAGAACCAGCTTTGGGCAGAATATGCTCCTTCATTCCATCGAGATGGCCCATATTGCCGGCATGCTGGCGGCGGAGATTGGGGCTGACGTCCAGGTTGCAAAAAAGGGCGCATTATTCCATGATATCGGCAAGGCGGTGGACCATGAGGTTCAAGGAACCCATGTCGAGATCGGCCGAAAGATCCTTCAGAAGTTCGGTGTCGATCAGAAGGTGATCATGGCCATGGAAGCCCACCACGAGGAATATCCGTACGCCACCTTGGAGTCAAGGATTGTCCAGGCAGCTGATGCCATATCCGGTGCCAGGCCCGGAGCCAGAAAAGATACAGTTGAAATCTACCTTAAAAGATTAGAGGATCTGGAAAGAATCGCCGGATCATTTGATGGCGTTGAGAAATCATACGCCATTCAAGCCGGAAGAGAGGTCAGAGTCTTCGTGACCCCAACCAAGATTGATGATTTAGGTGCAATCAAGCTCGCCAAGGATGTCGCTAAAAAGATAGAGGAGGAGATGAAATATCCAGGCGAGATTAGAATAAATGTAATAAGAGAGACAAGGGCGATTGAATATGCCCGATAATTGAATCCTTCAGTCTCTCAGTAATGAATTGAATTCATGGCTGAGAGTATATAAGGAATCGCGAAAGGAGGTGTCATATGCCAGTTAAAAAAAGTCAGTTAGCGCAGAGGATCGCGGACCGCATGGGTGTGCCAAAGAAACAGGGAGCTGAATTTGTTGACACATTCACCGATGAGGTGACCAAGATTATGCGCACAGGCGACAAAGTGAATATCACCGGTTTCGGTATTTTCAAGGTATCAGATAGGAAAGCCAGAGAAGGCCGAAATCCAAGAACAGGCGAAACCATTCAGATCAAGGCTTCCAAAAAGCCTCGATTCACGCCTGGTAAGTTGCTTAAAGAAGCTATCATGAGCTAGAGGCATTGAGCTCAATGCGTTCTAAACTAAAAGCTGCCCATGTGGCAGTTTTTAGTTTAGACAATTCAACAGTTTTGAGTTATATTAATACAAATTTGCGGGTATCGTATAATGGTAGTACGGCAGTTTTCCAAACTGTCGGCCGGGGTTCGATTCCCCGTACCCGCTCCA
>DATDZX010000056.1:0-8347 GCA_036516715.1 Minisyncoccota bacterium
TTGATTCAAGGAATCTTGGAATCGCTCCTAGCATCCGCGAAGAGATGCATTCCGTCTGCCGATGAAGGGCAACTATGTTGCGGAAAAGGTTTTGACTCCCAGTCTCTTAGACCCAAAATGTTTAGCATTACTTAGTGCTTCGGGTAATACCCGAAAGCCGAATGCTTAAGGAGTTCCGCGCAACCGCTACCACATTCACCAGAACTAATCTCAACATATACCAGAGGAATGAAACTAATGTGAAGTGGAAGTTCTTTTTTTCAGATCCACCATTTGGATCTGGGGAAAAATGACAGTAAAGCAGGTACCTTTGCCGACTTCACTTGAGACGCTGATGTCGCCTCGGTGCCGATCCACGATTTTCTTGACAATAGTCAATCCCAGACCGGAACTGCCCACTTCCTGGTCCTGAGACCTTCCAACCCCCGCTTTATAGAAGGGGGAGAAGACATGGGGCAGGTCCTTTTCAGAGATGCCGATGCCGGTATCAGCTATCTTAAGCTCAACGTTTGATTTATTCCTACTCTCGATCCTAACCGATACCTTGCCCCCCCGAGGAGTGTAAGTAAGGGCGTTTTTAATTAAATTCATAGTCATCTGCTCAAGGGCGGTCGGGTTGCCCATGACCATACCTTCGTCCGATTTAGTCAGATCAAGACTAACTCTTTTTTTAATGGCTAGGCTTTGGGCCTTGTTGGTAATATTCTTAACTACATCTGCCAGATTGACCGGCGTGAAGGGAATCTCTGTCACTTTGCTATCATAGTATGAAAGGCTTAAGAGATTCTCAATAATCTTGGACATTCTCTCTATCTCTTCCAAATTGCTCTTAAGAACCTGGATGGAGTTGTTAGCTGTCAAATCCATACCATCTAAAAGGGCCACCTCTGAACTTGTCTTCA
Organism: Minisyncoccota bacterium; assembly: GCA_036516715.1. Lineage (GTDB taxonomy): Bacteria > Patescibacteriota > Minisyncoccia > 2-02-FULL-40-12 > GWA2-44-9 > DATDZX01. The sequence continues at coordinate 903 of DATDZX010000056.1, forward strand.
TTATCGCCAAGGGAGTCCTTAATTCATGAGAGGCATCGGCAATGAAACGCTTCTGCGTTCTTAAGATCTGGCGGATAGGGCTGAGTGTCTTGCCAGCGACAAAATAGTTGACGCTGATCATAATCCCAGCCACCACCAAAAGAACATATGCAATATTCTTCGAGAGAGCCTCCGAGAGCATAGCGATATCTACACTCGGGTTTCTCATCAAAGCCGGATGGGAATATAGAATCTGGTCCCCCAAGACTTCGATTACAAAAAAAGAAACAGCTAAAATGACCGCCACAGAGAGAGCATAGAGAGCGGTCAGCCTTGACCGAGCCTTGATAAACGGGTCATCTCTTAATCCGGTAGCCCACTCCACGAATTGTTTCCAGAAGTTTGTCATTAAATTCCGTATCTACCTTTTTCCTTAAGTTTTTCATATGGACATCGACCACGTTACTGAATGAGTCAAAAGCAAAATCCCAAAGGTGATCCAGAATCTGCTCTCTCGTCATGACTTGGTCCGGATGCCTCATCAGATATTCTAAAAGGCTGAATTCTTTCAAGGTAAGAGGAACCTCAACACCATTGCGGTAGACTTTGCGAGTCGAAGTATTCAGGGCTAAATCCTTGATCCTTATCTCCTGAGGAATGACTTGCTCCGGCCTTCTGAGAAGAGCTCGCAACCGAGCTGACAGCTCCTCAAGAGAAAAAGGTTTAACTAGATAGTCATCGGCGCCAGCATCTAGGGCCATCACTTTATCATCGGTAGCGTCTCTAGCGGTTAAGACTAGAATCGGAATTATTATGTTTTGCTCCCTAACATTGCGACAGACTTCGAAGCCGTCCTTCTTCGGCATCATCAAGTCAAGAACAACTACGTCATAGTCTTTGGCGCTGACCTCAAGCCTTCTCTGGCCAGCTTCGCCGTCTAAAACATAATCGACAGCGTAGCCTTCTTTTTCAAGGCCTTTTTTGAGGGATTGAGCTAATTTTTCTTCATCTTCGACAATAAGGACTCGCATGGTGGTTGGCCTTACATATCTCCTGGGAGATATGTAATACAATTAGAATTTATTCCTTTCCTGTCTTAATTTCAAGGTTTAAGCATGAAGACTTCATGAAGGGCCTGTGAATATGTATAACCAAAAAGCTCCTTTAGGGAGCTCTTTTGGTTATAGTTACTAACTCTATTGAGGACCCCAGATTATTTTCCAAAGGGATGAGCCAATCTTTTTGAAGGGGACGGCAGTCTTTGATTCGGGCGATGGCGTCGGTTTATCTTTGTAATTCTGAAACTCCCCATTGATAGCCTTTATCTTAGCCTGGTAAGCGGCCTGGGCCTCTTTTTTAGCGGCTTGATATATTGTTCTGGCTTCTGCCGCCGCTTCTTTTGACTTAACTCCCGCCGCTTCCTTTAAACGGGCATGGTATTCTTGTTCAACGGCCTTTAATCTGGCGAGATAGGCCTCTCGAGCTGATTTTAAGGCGTCGTTTCTTTTACGAAGAGCTTCGTCCTTCTGCGTTTTGAGCTTCAATCTTGTTTCCTTCTTTATAATCTGCTTTTCCTTCTGCTCTAGCCTCTTCTCGAGTTGCTGAACAGCCTTCTTGGGCAGAGGGCTTCGGGATGGGCTGGGGGAAGCTTCCTCAGCATAAGCAAACGAGGCTAGCGCAACCGAGCAAATGACGCTAAAAAGTATGTATTTCTTCATTAAATACAGTATACCATACTTTTCCGGAGGGCTGTGAATAAATCAAAAGATTTGATAGAACAGTTTTCATTGGTATACTGGCTCTGCATGGTAAGCAGTATTCATAAAGAAGCCCGGAATAGGATAATTGCTTCAATCGTCACAGCTTTCGGCATTGTTGTCGGCTTAGCCTGGAATGAAGCGATAGGATCTTTAATCCAAACCTATATCCCTTTGGGCAAGGGGACTATGACCGCTAAGTTTATTTATGCTATTGTACTAACGATCGCGGTTGTCTTGATTACCCAATATCTAACTAGGCTAATATCAAAAGAAGAATAAAGAATGTTCATGCGCATTTCACGTCTTTGACTCTTTCATAGACATGGAGGCTGAACATTCCCAACACTACATGGAGGAAACTCCGACACAAGAAGAAAGGCATATCCCAGTTGAATCGGAAAAACCCAGGCTAGATCTTTCTCGGCTTATACTGCCTGTCTCCATCATCATCGCTGCCCTGATTGTTTCAGGCACGCTCCTTTATGTTCAGGGTAATAAAGGGGGTGGGAACCAGAATCCTTCGGAGAAAGTAGATGTTTCAGCAGACGATGATCCGGTCTTAGGCAAAGCCAAGGCCAAGGTCACGATTATAGAATTCAGTGACTTCCAATGCCCCTTCTGCCGAGCTTTCTGGGAAGATACCTTGCCGGAATTAAAAAGAGAATACATTGATACCGGTAAAGCCAAGTTAGTCTATAGAGATTTCCCCTTGTCATTCCATGATTCTGCCAAGCCCGCAGCCCATGCCGCTCAATGCGCCAATGAGCAAGGCAAATTCTGGGAAATGCATGATAAGATGTTTGAAGGCCAGGCGGCCAGGGGAAGCGGGACGATCCAGTTCTCAAAAACTGATATCACGTCTTGGGCTAAAGAGGCTGGTCTTGAGATGAATGCCTTCAATAGCTGCATGGATTCCAATAGATACGAGGCGGAGATAGATAAAGATACCCAAGACGGATCGGCGGCGGGAGTGGACGGCACCCCGACCTTCTTCATCAATGGTCGAAGGCTTGTCGGCGCCCAGCCGTTCTCCCAGTTTAAGCTCCTTATCGACCAGGAATTGTAATTAATTTCTCCCTTTCCTTTTATTAAAAGGTAATGGAGTATTTCAAAAACATGAAAGCAGCCCTTGTGATAGCGGTTATCGCTATTGTCGCGTTAGTTGCGTTCTTTTTAATGAGAGGGGATGGCGCGCCGAATGAAACGGCGTCGCCTTCTCCGACGGCCACAGTCACAGTTTCACCGAGTCCAACGCCAACCGCCAGTCCGACTCAGACTGTTTCACCCACCCCCAGTCCGGTGGTAAAAGTTGTTACATACACCGATGCCGGTTTCTCACCTTCGACGGTGACCATAAAGGCGGGGGAAGCGGTTACTTTTAGAAATAACAGCACCAAGTTAATGTGGGTGGCTTCTGGTCCTCATCCTGCCCATAGTCTTTACCCAGTTAAAGGTGGTTGCACTGACAGCGCCTTTGACCAGTGCGTTGGCGGGGCAGTAAACCAATCATGGTCATTCACTTTTAGCGCTAAGGGAACATGGCCGTACCATAACCATCTAAGCTCAAGCCATACTGGGAAGGTAGTGGTCCAATAGATGGGGAATGAAGAAATGAAGGGTCTGGCTCGCCAGGTCCTTGAAGAGGGATACTTAATGAGCCTTGGCACTGTCGATGAAGGCGGAGTTTGGGTGGCTGATGTTATCTATATTCATGATGAGGCCTTTAATTTGTACTGGCTCTCTATGCCCCATGTTCGGCACTCAAAAGCGATAGAGGAAAACAGTAAAGTTGCCTGTACGATTACTGCCAGTTGGAAAACAGACGCTGAAAGAGCTCTCCAGATTGAGGGCATAGCCGAGAGAATAGAAGGTCCGATGTTTGAGTTGGAAAAGCGGCTTGAATCAAAGCGTGGATTACCTCTTCCAGATGAACCGGGAGAGATTCTAAAGAAGGGTCATAGCTGGTATATGTTAAAGCCGACTAAAATAGAGCTACTTCATAGCCAGTCTTTCGGGTATGACAAGAAACTGCTAGATCTCCATTAAAAAGATTGACATAAATCTTCTAAGGTGATTACCTGTCTTTGGATCTTTAAATACATATGATCCTAGTAACTCATGTCCCTCACTTCGGGGCTATCGCCTTGTCGGTTCTTCCGAGATTCCTTGAAGCTGTCCCCGATTCCCTTGGATTGGGCCCGAGTCGTTTAGTAAGAATGGAATTCAACCCAGACAGGGAAGGCGAACGAGAAGATCCACCGAGAGCGTTTGCCTCTTTCTTTTTTACTAACAACTATCAAGTAGTCTTCAAGTTTATATATCGAGCCGGGGAAGAAGGAACTCGAGGAGCAACAGATTATATTGAATTTGTCAGTCTAAACGGCTCCGACTTGGGAAGGCAATTTGCCTATGTTCACCACTACTGCCGTTGCCCAAACTGCCCTGGTGTTAAGTATCCATTTCGGCCCTTGGAAGTTTCCGAATATGATTTTATCAGGATGTCTGAAGAGCGGCGGCTGGCCCTAATCCGCGATTCAATCCTAGAAGGTGGCCCTAGAGACAAGGTAGATATTGGAGGGGTTGTCTCTATTGAAGTCTAACCGGCAGAAATGCCGGTCCTTGCTTTTTATTTCGATTTCGTGTATACTGTATTACATAGTAGGTTTTCTCGGGGTTACTCGATGCTTCCTTGTTTGGAGTATTGTAGGGCCGAGACGGTCGTTCCTACAGATTTCAAACAGGAAGCGCATACATTATGCGGCCTATGCCGCATAATGATCTCTTCTCTGTTTCAGCGAAATGTCAAAAAAGCTATACGTCGGCAACCTTCCTTTTAGCACTACCACTGAATCTTTGAAAGAATCTTTTCAGAAGGCTGGTGAAGTGGAAGATGTCTTCGTCATGACTGATAAGATGACTGGCCGTCCGCGAGGATTTGGCTTCGTCACTATGGTCACTGATGAAGGTGGCCAGTCAGCGATTGACATGTACAACGACAAGGAATTCGAAGGCCGAAGACTCGTGGTAAACGAGGCTAGACCCAAAGAAGACCGACCTCGACGTCCATTCAATCGAGACAGGCAGTACTAATTGCCTCAAAGCTCCCGCTCCGGCGGGAGTTTTGCTTTTTCAGTAAATATTAGATACTAAGGATATACATGAAGTATATATTTCCTGAGGATGACAAAAAGTATCATTGGACAAGCCATGTGAAAAGAAAGATGCTACATTATGGCTTGTCTCCTTCCCGAGTATTAAGGATAATTAAGCATCCTAAGAGAATCGAGAAAGGAATTGTCCCTGAAACACTCGCCGTAATGCAGCCGACGGGAACTAAGCAAAAGCCGACTGAAGTTTGGACAATGTACGCCCAGAAAAAGAATCAGAAGGTCATTATAACCGCCTGGCGGTATCCGGGGATAAGCAAAGTCAGAGAAGAGATCCCCATCCCCCCTGATATTCTCCAGGAATTGATTCGGGAGAAAATACTAAAAAGTTTGAAATGAAAATTGGATGCCATGTATCAATCGCCGGTGGAATTCAGAACGCTCCTCAAAGAGCGGGTGAGTTAGGCTGTGAAGTTTTCCAGATATTCAGCCGGTCGCCTCGGGGTGGAGCGGCGCCCAAAATCACGGATCAGGTAGCCAAAGAATTTAAAGAAGCAATGGGGAAATATAGCCAAGAGAACTGCTATATCCACACGCCCTACTATATCAACTTCGCTTCTTCTGATCCGGAGATGAGGCAGACGGCAGTCAGGATATGCCGAGAAGAACTAGAAAGAGGGTCATTAATCGGAGCCAAATACATCATGACCCACCTAGGAAGCTCAAAAGATTTTACCCGGGAAGAAGCTTTAGATTTAGTGGCTCGAGGGGTGAAGGAGGTGATAAAGGGGTATAAAGGGACGACTAAATTTCTTTTAGAAATATCAGCTGGGGCTGGGAATATTATCGGCGACAGCTTTGATGAGTTGGGGCATATTCTTGAGAAAGCGGATGGGGATATAGGTATTTGTTTGGATACCGCCCATATGTTCGCCTCAGGCTATGACATTAAATCTAAGGACGGATTCAAGGAAGTGGTTAGAAAATTAAAGAATTCCACCGGCTTGGATAAGGTTAAATTAATCCACACTAATGATTCAAAGATTGAATTAGGGGGCAGAAAGGACAGGCATGAGCATATCGGCAAGGGGAAGATAGGGGAAGAAGGCTTTGTCCAAATGATCAAAACATTTCCTAATCTTGATTTCATTTTAGAGACAGAACATGATTTTGTTAAAGATGACATTTCTCTTCTAAAGAAAATGAGAAAGAAATATGAGTAATATTTTAGACTTTCTCAATAACTATACATTAAATGGATTCACCGGCCCCTTTACCAGGGACAGAGTTCTCTTTTTGATTATTCTTTTAGCTTGGTCCCTAGTTATTAAAGGGATTGCCCTATGGAAATCCGCCCGAAGAGCGGAGAAAGTCTGGTTTGCCGCTTTGCTGCTTTTAAATACCTTCGGCATCCTCGAACTCTTATATATCTTCGCCTTCTCAAGGTCTAAAAAGGTATAGTTTTTACAAAACCTATTCCATGGTGTAAAGTAGCCGCAGAACCTTAAAGAATATGTCGCAAGGATTGTGGCCTCAAGATTTCTGGCTTCAAAGGTCTGTGTCCTCGGGAGAATTCCGAGCTTTATTCAGCAGCGAATTTCCCGAAGGACAAATCAAGAATGAGTTAGTCATTCCGGATTACCCAAATGTATATCTAATTTCTCTTCTAGTGCCTATGGAAGACAAAGTCCGCTTAGATAGCTTCCTCAAGGCATTTTGTGAGGTTCGGGGATTCGAACTCGATTATCTTCCCCATAATGGCGAACCCGAGCCAGCCGTTTATCCGCCTGAACATCCTTTGCAAAGGATATTTGGAAACCAGACTCAGTCAGTCCAAGCCGCTTGCCAAGCCCTGGCCCCTAAATTTGGAACCACGGCCGAGGGAGTTTGGGAACGAGTGTTATTGCTTAAAAGAGCCTGTGGCAAGACGACCGAACAAGCCATCGATACTCTTTTTGGCCTCCAAAATCCAATTTCGGCTTACGAAGTCCACTGAAAGCCCTTATGGGCTTTTTCCATTAAACGATCTTAGGAATTTTTTCTTAAACCCCCTTAATTTATTAGTAGCAATAGCTTTTCGGATATTCTCCAAAAGAGTGTTAAAAAACCACACGTTATGGATAGTGGCGTAGCGCTGAGCTTCTCCATTCTTTCCCTTAAATAGCCTCTGAAGTTTTGCTTTAGTTATGTTTTTTGAGCAAGCGGGGCATTTGCATCCCGCGCTAAGCCTTCCGTCGTCATTCATATATTTGCTCTTTCTGATGTCGTAATATCCTCGATGGGAATATATTCTTCCATGTCTTGCTTCTCTGGTTGGGATGACACAGTCAAAAAGATCTACTCCTTGCTCAACCGCCTCAAAAATATCTTCAACTTTTCCGACGCCCAGAAGATGTCTAGGCTTTTCTGGGGGAAGATGGGGGAGGACCCAAGAAAGAGTCTTTTGAATTTGTTTTTTAGTATATGATCCGCCGATACCAAAGCCGTCGAATGGCAAAGAGCCTATACATTTAGCACTTTTGATTCTTAAATCCTTATACGTCCCTCCTTGGACGATGCCGAAAAGATATTGCTTCCGCTTTGATCCAAATTGAAGCCC
>DATDZX010000057.1:0-3663 GCA_036516715.1 Minisyncoccota bacterium
TGACGGCGTGGAATTCCGTGTGGTTGAAACATTTAAGCTACCGAACGAAGCGTTAAATCAAGCAGAAAAAACAGTTGATGGATTTAAGTTTTATTCGGCCCCGGATGATGTTTTGTTGAATATGTTTCGGGCTCTTATTGAAAGGTATATTGAGCACTATAACAAGCCAGAACCGCCAAAAGAAGATAGTCGGCACATTATTGACGCTAAAGCAGTTTTTCCAAAAGAAGAAATAGATGATTATATAAAAAGATTCACCGAGAAGGCCAATCTGGTTAAAACTAAAACTTCTTAAATACGATGGAAAAAATGAGAGAAAAGTTAGAGAGTGAGGGTTTTACGAATATTTACGAATGGACTGATGAGCCTAATACCATATATCCAGAACATGCACATAAGGGCAGAGTTGCCTTCTATGTGATTAAGGGCAGTATTCTTATAAATCTAGATTCTAAAGAGATTGTAATAAGAGAAGGGGAGCGAATTAATATTCCTGTTGGAGTTTCTCATAGTGGAAAGGTTGGACCAGAGGGATGTACTTTCTTGGTCGGTGAAGAAATCAAGGGAGATTCCTAATATATTGAAAGAGCCTTATTTGCGGAAAGTGTGCTAATTGATACAATAAGGTTATGCAAAAATAGCTACACGCATATTCATTGCCGCATCTATTGCCTTTGGGGTTATAGGGATTCTTTTGGTTTTAACAATTAACCCAGAAGAGGAGCCAAATATACACTTAATGAGGCTTCTCTTTGGAACTGCTTTTGTTGTCCTCCCTTCATTTGCCCTAAGTGTTGCTAGTAAGTATCTAAACGCCCGATCTTAGTTTAATTGACTGTTTTCCTAAAGATGTTGGAACAAAATACCCCCTGATTATCTTTGAGATCTTCTAACTTTTAGAAATGTCTAAAGGAGGGGCATTTTTACCTTTTATGGGTCTAAACAGGCTATTTACTTTTTATCCTGGATATGGTATAATATAGATACGAGGTGCGGACATGATTTCTAAGATTGTGCGGTTGTACGGGTTTTTCAGGGGCTGCTTTATCCCAGGCGGGTCCCGAAAGGCCCTGCTCTGGATTCTGGCCATCAGCCTGATTCAGGTGGTTGCCGGCTACTGGTTCGGCAACGTCCTGCTCCTGATCGGCGGCCCGGTCATGAATGTAGTATCCTTCGGTCTGATTCTGGCCTTGCTCTACTGGGCCAGGGACAGACAGGCCCAGTAAGGACATCGCCAAGCCGACCGATGCTCGATAGAGCTCGCTGACCGAGAACGGTCCTTTTTCTTTTTTAGAAAATATGGGGGATGTGATATAAGCAGGATAGCTATTCACAGATTTGAATTTAGATTGGCTATTATGTGATGCTTAATGGAATTGTTGACTTCCTTAGTATTCTAGCGTATACTTAAGGGAATAGATGGCTTTCAATTAAGAGAGCCTGACTCGAACCTCATCAGCGTCATTAAGATAGTGACTCTCAGGATCTCGGGTTGCTATTGTAACGATGCAGCACACAGAACATCCAGGCTTTGACGGCCTGGGAATATCTCCTGAGTTTTTGGAGATTCTTAAGAAAAATAATTTTACTATTCCTACTCCTATCCAACTCCAAGCCATTAAACCGGCGATGGAAGGAAAGGATGTCGTCGGAATCGCCCAGACAGGGACAGGCAAGACCCTGGCTTTTGGCTTGCCTCTTCTTCAGCGGCTAAGAGGGGCTAACGGTATCGGCCTCATTGTCCTTCCTACCCGCGAACTTGCTATTCAAGTTGACGAAGCTCTTGGAAGAATAGGGGGTTCTTTAGGCTTGGCTACAGCCATTCTCATTGGTGGAGAATCTATGGGCAAGCAGATAGCGAGCTTGCACCGGAAGCCGAATATAGTCATTGGCACTCCCGGCCGGCTCATAGACCATATCGAGAAAGGCAATCTTAAATTAGGCAACGTTAAAATCATTGTTTTAGATGAGGCCGATCGGATGCTGGATATTGGCTTTGAACCTCAGATTAAGAAGATGTTTAATCTTCTACCTTCTCAGCGCCAGGTTATGCTATTCTCCGCTACCATGCCCTCAGAGATTGTTAAGATCGCGGCAACATATATGACTTCGCCGGTTAGAGTTGAGGTAGCGCCAGCGGGAACAGCGGCCGAACTTGTTGAACAAGAAATATTCTTAGTCAAAAAAGAAGAAAGACTAACTCTTTTAGCAAAAATCCTGGATGAGAATCCCGGATCAATCCTTTTGTTTTTACGGACTAAGCATGGTGTTCGCAAACTTTGCCTTACTTTAAGGAATATGGGATACGGGGCAACGGAGATCCATTCTAATCGCTCTCTTGGCCAAAGGAAAGAAGCTTTAGCCGGATTTAAGTCGGGGAGATACAGAGTCTTAGTGGCGACAGACATTGCCGCTAGGGGGATTGATGTCCGGGGCATTAAGCTGGTTATTAACTTTGAATTGCCAGACAACACCGAAGACTATGTTCACCGGATCGGCCGAACCGGCCGAGCGGGAGACATAGGCCGAGCAATCTCATTCGTCATGCCCGATCAAAGACGAGATGTACGGGATATAGAGAGATTAATCAGAAAAGAAATCCCCGTTACTTCTCATGGCGGCCAGACTTTTTTAGCTGATGCCCCGGTCGTCAGAAGCTTCGGCCACAATCGCCATTTACGAAAAAGCCCTCCGCGCTGGCGAAGGAACTATTCGAGATAGGGTACTATCTATATTTTTTCTGAGCCAAGAGTCTGAGCCTCTTAATCTCTAAACGCTTCTTCGTTTTATGAGAATGTGTTTTCTTCTTCTTGTCTAAGCCGGTGCTTCTTTTTGCCATATGATCGTTTGGTTAATTGATATCTGAGTGTAGCATAATACCTGGATAAAGAGAATTTGTGTGGCCAGTGTTAACGACGAGGGGTTGATTTTTATATAAGATATGGTATAATGTTATAGTCAGAGTGTCTTTCGGCACTCATGGAGGTAGACATGATCAAGAAGAAGGCGTCATCGGCCAAAAAGGCCTTAACGCCTCGAAAAAAGCCGGCTCGGACTACATCGCCGGCTGTTCAGGAAGAGCTGCTGTCGATGCCGAAAAAGAAAGTCATTCTCATCGACGGGGCATCGTTCTTCCACCGGAGGTCCCGCAAGCTCCTGAATCTCGGGTCAGTGAGGTGGCACGAGTTCGTTAAAGCCCTGAAGGAGCTGGGTACCGGTGCACCGACGGATCCGATCTACACGATCCCGCTCGGCATGCCGGACTATGTGATGAAGAGCATGACGGCGTCAGGAATGAAGATCGAACCGATCGATCCCGCCGGCGAAATGGACGACCACTTCCTCATCACAATCATAAGGGGTCTTGACCCCAAAGAAGTGGAGACGCTCGTGCTGGTCACGTACGACAGCAGTTTCGTCGAGGCGACTCGTGGGGCAAAGGCCCGCGGGGTCAATGTCTGGTGGGTCGCTGCAGACGAGCAGGGCCACCTGGGCAGCGAAGCGAAGGCGACGATTCAATCGGAATTCAACTTCGTCGACATGCGGGCCGGAATTGCGGACCGCATCCGCAACCGTGGATGGGAAGTGAGACAACCCGAGGAGAAGAAGGTCAAGATCGAGTTCCAGGCCGAGATTCCGGCCCGCGATCAGGTAACATTCATG
>DATDZX010000058.1:0-2514 GCA_036516715.1 Minisyncoccota bacterium
TTTCAGCTCTTCTTTCAGGCGAGCAAAAATCAAGACATTGGCATCCACGGCCATACCCAAAGATAGAACGAATCCGGCAATACCAGCTAAGGTCAGGGTTACCGGAATTAGTTTATAGACCGCTAAAACAATACCAGTGTAAAGAAGAAGTGCTGCCACGGCGACTATCCCCGGAAGCCGATAGAAGGCGATCATAAATAAAGCGACAAGAATCAAGCCGTATATCCCCGCCTTCAAGCTCTTATCTAAAGACTCTTTCCCCAAAGTCGCCCCCACCGTCTGCTGGCTGATGAGGGAGATTGGTACAGGCAAGGCGCCGGAATTCAAGCGAGTGGCTAGAAGCTTGGCATCTTGAGGTGAAAAGCCGCCCTCGATGACAGCGATGCCGTCATTGATAGCGGTCCTCACATTGGGCAAACTGATAGGCAAGCCATCTAAATATATGGCTAAAACTTTCCCAACGTTACTCCCTGTTATCTGGCCGAAAAGTTTGGTGCCCTCGTCATTCAGATTCAACTGAACTTGAGCTTGGAAAGTATTGGGATCAAATACGACTTGAGAGTTTTTCAAATGCTTTCCGCTTAACCCAGAAGAAGTAAAACAAGGATCGGTCCGATAGGCTATTAGAAACTGAGTCAAGACTTGGCCATTGGCCGGACTACAGAGGGCCTCAGCTGTAATCCCCGCCGTCTGCCCCTTCAGAACACTATTGATTATGGCGTTGCCCTGGTCAAAAGGGATTTGGGTCTTGAATTCTAAAAGAGGCGTCTCGCCGATGAGCTTAATGGCTTGGCCCACATCCTTGATGCCAGCTAATTCAACAATCAGCCTATCCTGACCGCTAATTTGGACAACTGGTTCGGAAACGCCAAAAGCGTTGACTCTTCTCTCAACAACATCTCTGACTCCCTCAAGAGCGCTGCCTGGATCGGCTGTCTTGGAAAGATCGGCCTGATAGACTAGATGCGTGCCCCCAAGAAGATCAAGCCCTAACCGAAAAGGTTTTAATTCAGGAATAGAAGGAATCTTCAAAGAAAACTTTGAATTAGTAAATGTAATTCCTTTATTAACTAATTGAGGGGCGACAAATACAAAAAGGATTACAAATAGGATGAGCAGAATCCCAGATAATATTTTGTGATTCATGAGATAAACGACTGCTGGGAAGATTTAAACATATTTATCTCAAGATGACAAATCCCGATTACTCGGGATTTGTCTCTTTCTACATTTCTTCCATTCCATCTCCAGAGGATTCGCTCTCTGGGCTGCTGGCATCTGATTCATCCTTTAGATCAGCTCCGCACTTCGGACATTTGTTATCCTCGGGCACTACTTCGACCGAAGCGCCACAGGCTGGACATGTATCCATGCATGGTTGTCGAGTCTTGATCCGCTAAGCCTCCTGGAGGCGGAGCGAGAACAAAACGAAACAGGTATATGCCAAAAGTATATCTGGCTTTAAAAGAGGGCGTCAAGCGGACAAAGAGAAAGCCGACATATGTCGGCCTAGACTACTCGACGAATTGTTGGATGTGGGATTAAAGAAAGAATCCTTTGAGCCAGCTCTTTATTTTCATGGGCTTTCGCTATCGCATCATCAGCTCTTTCTTCAACCGCTTTGGCCACAGCGTTAATTCTGTCTCGGAAAAATTGCCGCCAGGTTTCCTCAGACCAATTAATGGAATGGGACAATAATGTGCCGGTCCATTCCCAAATATGACTAATCGGCTTTTCGTTTAAGGTATAACAGAAGGAAACGAGGAGGTGGTCTTCAAAATATATCTGGGCCCATTCTCTCTGGGTCAAGATAAGGGCCTTGTTGTTAACCCGAAGGGAGATAATCACCTTGAAGGGCTTAAGGTCCATTAGAACTTTAAGAACGGTTCTGTACATATTGAGCAGTTGGCCACTAATTTCTCCTCCTGCTCCATCTTGGATAGGCCATCCAAGCATCTCCGGGGTAAATTCTGTCTGTTGATTAAAGATATGAGCCTCACCGAGGGAAAAACCGCCATGAGAAGGAATAATCACTAGCGAACTCATAGATGTTAATGTGCCTTTCCGTTATATCAATATGGGGGATAGATGGTCAAATTACTCGTCTAGAGATTCTTTTACTTTACCCGGCCCATGCTTCTCAAGCCATTCTTTTATGAGCAAGGTTGCCCGAACATCATCTTCATTGTATCTCATAATCTTTTTTAGAATATCTGGGTCTTGGTTTTTAACCCAGTCGTCATACCAGACAACTGATTCGGCTCCGCCGGCATTAGGATCATCCCACTTGAATCCAAAATGAGCGGCCACATCTTTGAGGCTATAGAAATAGATGGGCAAAATAATAGAATCAACTAACTTTGAATGAAGATCAATCGTATTCTCTTTGAATTTATCAACGAGGCTGCCGGGAGCACCATATCTTAAAACTAATCTATCAAATACCTGCCTCTCGTAGTATGCATAATGATATATTACAAAATCTTCAAGATTAACCAGAAAATCAAGAAACTT
>DATDZX010000059.1:0-4691 GCA_036516715.1 Minisyncoccota bacterium
AGCGGGGTCTAGGAGGAGTTTAATTGTTACCTCGCTTATCGGTACCGTGTCTTTTATTTTGAGCTGGCTAGCCGGAGGGTATTACTACGTCACCTATTACGGCAAACTTGTTAAGCCTATAATCAAAAGCGGACTGGCCCCTTGGGCCCATAATATTATTATGGAAACCAAGGAGCACATCTTCTTGTTTATCATCCCTATTGCTGTGACAATATTTTTCATTACTTTGCTTAATAAGGAGGAGATGGATGAATTTGAGCTTAGGCAACCGGCAATGTGGCTCTCAGGTCTTGTCGCCGCTTTGGCTCTTCTTATCGGGGCGATGGGGTTTGTAATCTCTTCCGCCGCCAGGTGGGGAGTATTGAATTAAGATGAATAAACCCAAACTCATTAAATCATCAGCCTCGGCGGCAACTGTAGCTATTCTTTTCGTAGTAGTTATCACTATCTGGGCAGAGCTTTCAGTGCCTTTGAAAAATTGGTTAGCTAGCTTCTCTGGCCATCATTGGACATCAAAGAGTATTTTATCTATTTTGATTTATGCTGTGATGACAATAGTCATATATTTTGCATCAAATAATCCGAACAATAAATCTGTTTGTAAATCATTATCAGTTCTGTTTGCGACTACAATATTAGGCACTATCGCCATTGCCTTCTTCTACACTAGCCACCATTTGAAAATATTTTAAGGGAATAAACGGCTAAATCGAGACGATTTAGCCGTTTAGCAGTAAGGTCATCGGGGTAAGCCGGGCTCTATAAACAGAATAGGTGCCAGGACATTTCTTCTCATTACCGCCACAAGGTTAAACACATACTTGGAGTAGGTGAATACGGCGCAGGATCGTCTCTCTAAGCAGCTCTCGAGGAATACAAGCATTTCGGCATATCTCTCAATGTATCGATGCTCTCTTTCAGTCATGGATTTATTCGGGTCGGCAAAAGCGACACACCTCTCCATCTGATAGTCGCGGGGGACTCTTGATTTAGCTGTCACCACTCTCTCATAAGGGTAGAGAACGCTGAGGAGATTGGCAGATGGAAAGCATCCCCTTATCGCCTCAAGGCTACCATTGATCCTAGCGATGATATCATCGGGCGACATCTTTAAGTGAGGTTGGCCATTCATAGCATGCATTTCATGATCCGAGATAAATATTTCTATCGGCTTCTGGGTTGATAGCCCCTTTAATTCATTAATAACTAATATCACCGATAAAGGGATGCCTGATTCTAGGCCTCGGTAGTCATACTCGCCATTAGTATGGGTAAAGTCAGGGCATGAAACAAATGAGAAGCTTTGGGCTGACGCTATTCTTTTTTGATTCTGCTGGCCTAAGTTAAACTCAATGACCTCATTATTTGATCTTCTCATTTTTAATGAACGAAAACAGCCCCTGAGGGCTGGTTTCTAATTTCCAGAGAGAATTCTAAAAATCAATAACCAACCCTTGAGGGAAAGGGTTGGCCCACCATTGATTTTTGAATATGTTTTTCACAGTATTAAATACATGCTATCCTAAATTAAATAATAGTCAAACATGAAAAGACAGGTTTTTGTAATTCACGGCGGAGATTCCTTTGAAACATATGAGGCGTATTTAGATTTTTTAAAAAATTGGAAGATTAATTTTGAAGACTATCTTATAGATAAAAATGATTGGAAAAGAACTTTAAGAGAAAAACTAGGGCCTGATTTCCAGGTAATTAGGCCAGAAATGCCGAGTAAGAGAAATGCTAAGTATCTGGAATGGAAAATGTGGTTCGAAAAGTTTATTCCCTATTTTGAGCCAGGTGTTATTCTAGTTGGCCATTCTCTTGGTGCTTTGTTCCTGGCTAAATATTTATCGGAAAATAGGCTTCCTCAGAAGACTGGCGCTATTTTTCTTATAGCTACCCCTTGGGGCGAGGGCGACTTTTCATTAAGCGATGATTTGGGCCTATTAAATTTCCAGGGCCCTATTTATCTTTATCACAGTGAGGATGATCGGGTAGTATCCGCCTCTAACTTGAATGAATACAAATCAAGGTTAAATAACATTATTGTTAGAGTATTTAAAGACCGGGGTCATTTTAATCAAGAAGAGTTGCCGGAATTAGTTGAGGATATTAAGTCGGTGGCGCTATGAAAAAAGTGTACATTATTCATGGCTGGGATTTTAAGCCGGAATCAAACTGGTATCCTTGGCTTAAAAAAGAGCTGGAAGCGGAAGGCTTTGAGGTTATTATTCCCGAGATGCCAAAGACAGAGGAGCCAGATATCGAAACGTGGGTTAATCATCTAGCTGAAGCAGTTAAAAATCCGGGCCTGGGTACATATCTTGTCGGCCATAGCATCGGTTGTCAGGCGATTATGAGGTATCTAGAGACTTTAGATAATATCCAGATTGGGGGAGCCGTGTTTGTCGCTGGCTGGTTCTATTTGAAAAATCTGGAAGGAGAGGAAATCGAGAAAATTGCAGAGCCATGGCTAAATACCCCAATTAATTTGGGAAATGTTAAAAAAGCGATAGGAAATCTAAAAGTATTTCTATCTGATAATGATCCCTATGACTGTCTCGAGGAAAATTCTAAAATATTTAAAGAACAACTTGGGGCAAAGGTGATAATTGAAAAGGGTAAAGGCCACTTCACCTCTGATGACGGAGTTCAATCATTACCAGAGGCATTGGAAGCGCTTAGGAGCCTCTTAAGACCATAGGTGTAGATTGTTGAGATTATTCCGGTAGTGCCGTAGAAGATCCACAATTTTCTTAATACTCCAGATTGTAAGTCGCTACCCAAGCCAAGAGAGTGGAAGAATATTATAATAAAGCCTAAGGTGCTTATTAGGAGTATCTTGTTCCAATTTCTACTAAAAAGGCCTTTGTGGATAAAAGCTTTTCCAATATCATACGTAATTAATAACAGCCAGCCGATTATTCCGAGCCAGATATATAGTCGGCTTACTGAGAATATCTCACCAAGATTAAAATCCAGGATCATTAAATATATAAATGGGTGGAGGATTATTGAGATAAAAACAATTGTTGAGGTATATTTTACGTAGCTATCAAAATCTATTTGTTTTCTAAGCCAAGATTCAAAGACTCCGCTTATAGAGTGGAGCCATAAGATGGAAAAGGCGATTAATCCGAAAATCGGGTATAGATTGCTAAGGAATGTAGAATCTAGCGACCACTCTAAATTAAGGATCCTAACTGATGCAGGATAGAGGACAGCCAAATAGCCGAAGGCATAAATCAAAGTTCTGATCATTGTTTTCTTTGTCATAATCACATAGTATCATAATACAATGGACAGGTCTGACATTATCATCGTTGGCGCCGGAGCTTGTGGCTTGATGGCTGCCCGCGAACTATCGAAGGCTGGTCGGAGAGTCGCTATTCTTGAGGCCCGAGACAGAATTGGGGGTAGGGTCTATCCACTCTCAGAAGAAGAATTCGGTTATCCAGCCCAAGGTGGGGCTGAATTTGTTCATGGCGATGCTGATATTACCAAAGCCCTGATCAAAGAGGCTGGGATGACACTCATAAAAACAGAGGGCGATATGTGGGACTACCATGATGGCGTCCTAACTATCAATGGCCACACGGTTCCCAATCAGGATGAATTCCATGAGAAATTAAAGAATTTAAAGGAAGACATATCAGTGAACCATTTCCTTAATAAGTATTTTTCTGATCAAAAATACAATGAATTAAGAAGTCAGATTCTAAGAATGGTGGAAGGGTATGACGCGGCTGATCCGGACAGACTCAGCGCTTTTGATCTAAGGCAAGAATGGGTTGTTGGTGGCTGGACTCAATACAGAATCAAAGAAGGATATGGAGCTTTGATTAAATTTCTTGAGGCAGAAGTCAAAAAGAATGGAGTTGAGATATATTTAAATTCCGTCGTGAAAAGCATTGATCATGCTGCCGACAAGGTAGTTCTCCAATGCTCTGATGGAGATATATATCAGTGTGATAAAGTTGTCCTTACTGTTCCATTACCAGTGTATAGCGACATTTCCTTTATTCCTGAAGTTCCGAAAATGAT
This sequence comes from Minisyncoccota bacterium, assembly GCA_036516715.1. GTDB lineage: Bacteria > Patescibacteriota > Minisyncoccia > 2-02-FULL-40-12 > GWA2-44-9 > DATDZX01. Next base: position 4,045 of record DATDZX010000059.1, read on the forward strand.
AGAGGCAATGGAAAAGATTGGTTTTGGTGGTGCCATCAAGATCATCTTGAAGTTTAAGTCACGCTGGTGGGTGGATACTTTGGGTAAAGATTTTAATGAGATGGACTTTATCCTTTCTAAGGAATTAATAACTTCTTGGTGGACCCAATATCCTGAAGTGGCTGCTGTTTTAACTGGCTGGCTCGCCGGACCTAAAACCCAGAGATTCATTCACAGCTCCTCCGATGAACTTATTGAGGTAGGTATTACCTCTTTGGCTAATATATTTAAAGTTGAGCGGCAATTCTTGAAAGATCAATTAGTGGCCGGGAAAGCTATTAATTGGCCCGCCGATCCCTATACTAAGGGAGGCTATAGTTACACAACGCTAGAGACGTTAAGCGCAATGAAGGAATTAGTAGAACCAGTTGAGGGTAGACTCTTTTTTGCAGGTGAGGCATTCTATAGCAAGGAAGATACCTCAACTGTGGAAGGTGCGCTAGGAAGTGGACTGGAGATAGCTAAGAAGATTTTGGGTAAATAATATGTCTAAGGCCGAAGCTGCATTAAAATGGATCTTTACAATTCTAAGGAAGAATAAGATCCCTTTTCATATTATCGGTGGCCTAGCCGCAAATTTATACGGGTCCAAAAGACCATTAGTTGAT
>DATDZX010000060.1:0-2890 GCA_036516715.1 Minisyncoccota bacterium
GAAAGTGCACTACTCCTGGCAAAGGCATGGCAGCGCACCAATATCAACGACCATCGGATATTTACCGTCAATCCCTTAGGGGGAGATACGGCTTCAGATCGAGAAGAGGCCTTGGCTGAGATTCTTCAAAAGACAAGCACCAGAGAAATCGTAGTCGTCGGTCATTTAGAGGATTTAAAGCACTGGCCTACTTTTCTGGCCAAGAAGATGTCCTGGAATGATGCCGTATTAAGTCCTTCACTCTCCGAACCGATCCAGACTGGCACTATGATTTTGTTTGAGTTCGCCGTTCCTTCCGTTACGATGATCACCTAGGCCGCATTTGCGGCCTTGTTCATATAATATCGTATTAGTATAAAGAAGAATCGGCCCTAAGGCCGATTTATCATCACTGGATTTTCTTGTATTCCTCAAGTCTTATAATGTTGCCCTGGTAGAATACAAAAAATGTTCTGCAGCTTGAGCAAACCACACACAACTTTTTGTATTTTTCGTCTATAGTTATAAGTTCCAGCATTCCTGTGCCACAGCTGGGGCAAGGCTCTGTACAATTTTGGACTAGAGAAGTAATCTCAGCCATCGGCAAAACAACGGTACCTCTATCAGACAAAATAGCATGGACAACTTGTCTCCGGCGATCTTTAATAAAGGAAATGAATGATCCTGGTATGAGATCATCAAATTCATCATAGAGTGGAATTCTGGCCACAGTATTTCCTGTTTTCAAGGTTCGCATAATTCGGTCTACTTTGTATACGGTAAGACAATGGATACTTTGCGTCAATAAATCGCGATATGATATATTTTGTATATGATTCAAGATTATTAGGCCGGTACCGTTCACTCATAGTCTCGAGGATCGTAATCAATTGGGAGAAAAGCATTTTTCATGATCCTCTCGTCACTATCGTCCAGGATGTCTGGGACGAAATAGCTCGGAGAAGAAATAGATCTAAGAAGAGGGCCTAGGCCCTCTTTTGCACACTCTGGTGATTGACACCTTCATTTAAGATATTAGGCTTATCTTAGTTCATGAACACATATGGCTCCCGACTTCTATTTCCTCTTTCAAGGCGATGAAGCGATGAGGAGTATTCAGTCTGTACAAGTTAGATCTTTTCCTGGCGCAGCGATCAATATCGGGCTTGAGCCGGCTGAACTAATGATTGGCTATTTCCTTATTGAGAGCGAGATTCCTGGTATGTACACTACCGTTATCAAAAGGATTCCGGCCCCAGTGGACGTGGTTACATCTTTTCGGGCTGTCCTTCTTCTGAGTCCTTTGTCAGATATTTGCCCCGAAGCGATCGAAGTCGCCTGGATAGCGAGCCAGCGGTCAGTTCCTCAAGACTCGGCCGAGAAAGTCGATATTCTTATTGAAACAGTCGGTCGGTCCTGGTATCAGCGCCTCATGACCGAGTCCTTGCCTGACCTCTCTGAGATTATGAGGTCGCTCCACCGGATAGGGATACCGACTAATCAAGCGGCCATCCAAGAAGAAAGAGTGCGGGGGACATTGGGAAAAACGGTTGAAGGCGTCTCTGGTCTTTCAGCTTCTTCGTTTGATGTCTTTTGTCCCTTAAACGATATATCTGATCCTGATAGAAAATATTTTGTGTGTTGACTTGGCCTCCTTCTGGAGGCCTTCCTTTTTACTTTTCCTCGGTTTTTTGATAAAATATATACAATTTAGTGCCGGAGTAGCTTAGTGGTAAAGCAATACTTTCGTAAAGTAGAGATCGTGGGTTCGACTCCCACCTCCGGCTCAAGAATTTGATTTTCTATCTTAGTCCAGCTATTCTAATAGCATTAGTTCCTTTAATATGCTAGAGCTTGCTCTTGATCAAGTTGTTTCAATATCGATCCTGGAAAGGGTAAATGAAATTACGAGGAATAGGCATCGAGAAACTATTGCCTGGGCGACTCAGAAAACAAGAGAGCTTCAAGATCTCTGTGACCATCCCATATATATTCAACATGAATGGACATGTATTAATGGAGAAATATATAAGAAAACAGGATTTATAAGACATCGAAAAGGTTTAACTAACATTTGTTTAGTCTGCGGCTTTGAAGAAGATGCTAGAGTCATAGGGACATTCAGGAAGCCTGAGTTAGTTTTCACCGTCTCTTTTTGGCAAGGCGATATGGTCGGCAGAACCCAAATCATCGGATGTTGGCGCCGGCGCATCTTAAAGCGTTCGTTGAGGTCTATTATTCATAGGATTAATTTTCTAAATAGTAAGGGAAGATTGGGCCGGTAAACGGCCCTTGAATATTAAAATGAGAAGGCCACGCGGTTTGCGTGGCCGTTCTCGTACATCTTGCCGCCGTCCTAAAAGAGCGGCGTGTTGGTGATTGGCAAGCCGATCTTCTCCCACCCCCACCAGGCAAAGATGAGAGCGAAGAGAATCCAGAAGAACACCTTGCGAGCGCCCTTGCCGGACATCCCTTGGGCGAAGAAGAACAGCAGGAAGGCCATCGTCATGGCGTCGACGCCGCTGATCGCGACTGACGCCGAGAAGCCCACTGACATGATTCCGCTCACGAGTTTGGCGACGAATGATGGCCCGAAGGCGATCATCGCCGCGTAGCCGATGTGGAGGGCCATCTTGGCCCAGCGCTTCTTGAATCCGTAGTAAACCGCCATCAGGACGGCAACCAGGGCGACGACCGCGGCCAGTTTCAGAATGGTCAGGCTGTAACTCGGGATCATCTTTGGCTCCTTCTGTAGAAAGGTTAGGTCGAAACTTGTACGAGAAAACTAATATATCCGTTAAGGTACTACCCGAATCTCAATGCTTCTAGTATATCACAAAATAGCCAAAAAGTCAAAAAGAAGTGGAAAACTAACCTTTTCTTTTTAATGATCCTGGGTTAGAATACAAAA